>NZ_JBJJBV010000196.1:0-18907 GCF_045446735.1 Nocardiopsis protaetiae | reverse complement strand
CGGTATGTCCTTGTTCTTTTTTTCGCTGCGCGCCCTACTCGGCGGCGCCGCCCTCCAGGCGGGCCAGCTCCTCGTCCACCACGGACGGGTCGAGCTTGGCGAACAGCGGCTCGGGGCGGCCCAGCGGGGTGCCCGGCACGATCGGCAGGGACTCCCAGCGGGCGGCGTTGCCGGCGTAGTCACCGGTGATGACCGGGTAGTCCACCTTCTCCGCCGAGCCGCCGATGGTGTCGTGGCCGGTCTCCAGACGGGGCATGCCCGTCCAGGTGCCCTCGCCGCCCAGCATCGCGTACACCTTGTTGGCCGACTCCGGCAGGAACGGCGTGAGCAGGGTGTTGGCGTCCTGGACCAGCTGGAGCGCCACGTGCAGCACGGTGGCCATCCGCTCCGGGTCGGTCTTCTTCAGCGCCCACGGCGCCTGCTCGGAGATGTACTTGTTGGCCTCGGCGACGGTCCGCATCGCCTCCTGGAGCCCCGCCTTGAACTGCGAGCGCTCCAGGCGGGCGCCGACGGTGCCGAACGCGGCCCGGGACGCCTCCAGCACCCGG
The DNA here is from genome assembly GCF_045446735.1 of Nocardiopsis protaetiae. Classification (NCBI taxonomy): domain Bacteria; kingdom Bacillati; phylum Actinomycetota; class Actinomycetes; order Streptosporangiales; family Nocardiopsidaceae; genus Nocardiopsis; species Nocardiopsis protaetiae. The sequence goes on along the minus strand of NZ_JBJJBV010000196.1, from coordinate 18,359 downwards.
CGGTCCTCGTCGGTGAGCTCTCCCGCCGCGGGGATCTCACCGAGGTTCTTGGCCGCCATGGAGATGGAGCGGTTGACCAGGTTGCCCCAGGCCGCCACCAGCTCGTCGTTGTTGCGGCGCACGAACTCGGCCCAGGTGAAGTCGGTGTCCTGGGTCTCGGGCCCGGCGGCCATGATGTAGTACCGCAGCGCGTCGGCGGAGTAGCGCTCCAGGAAGTCGCGCACGTAGATGACCACGCGGCGCGAGGAGGAGAACTTGCGCCCCTCCATGGTGAGGAACTCGCTGGAGACCACCTCGGTGGGCACGTTCAGCGCGCCCAGCGGGCCGGGCTCGCCGCCCCGGTCGCCCCCGCCGCTCGCGCCCAGCAGGATGGCGGGCCAGATCACCGAGTGGAAGACGATGTTGTCCTTGCCCATGAAGTAGAAGGACTCCGGCTCCTCCCCCTGCCACCAGCGGCGCCACGCCTCGGGGTCGCCGGTGCGCTCGGCCCACTCGATGGACGCCGACAGGTAGCCGATGACGGCGTCGAACCACACGTACAGCCGCTTGTTGGCGTTGTCGCTCCACCCGTCCAGCGGGATCGGCACACCCCAGTCCAGGTCGCGGGTGACCGCGCGCGGCTGGAGGTCGTCCAGCAGGTTCACGGAGAACTTGAGGACGTTGGGGCGCCAGTCGCCCTCCTTGCCCTTGAGCCACTCCCCCAGCACCGAGGCGAACGCGGGCAGGTCGAGCATGAAGTGCTCGCTGTCCACGAACTCCGGGGTCTCGCCGTTGATCTTGGAGCGCGGCGAGATGAGGTCGATCGGGTCCAGCTGGTTGCCGCAGTTGTCGCACTGGTCGCCGCGGGCGCCGTCGTAGCCGCAGATCGGGCAGATGCCCTCGATGTAGCGGTCCGGCAGGGTGCGCCCCGTGGACGGGGAGATGGCGCCCTTGGTGGTGCGGGCGAAGACGTAGCCGTTGTCGTACAGCGTGGTGAAGAGCTTCTGCACCACGGAGTAGTGGTTGCCCGTGGTGGTGCGGGTGAACAGGTCGTAGGACAGGCCCAGGGCGACCAGGTCCTCGGCGATCACCCGGTTGTAGTGGTCGGCCAGCTCGCGGGCGGTGACGCCCTCCTGGTCCGCCAGGACCTGGATGGGGGTGCCGTGCTCGTCGGTGCCGCTGACCATCAGCACGTTGTTGCCCGACATTCGCTGGAAGCGCGAGAAGACGTCGGAGGGGACTCCGAAGCCGGACACGTGACCGATGTGGCGCGGTCCGTTGGTGTAAGGCCAAGCGACCGCGGTCAGGATGTGACGATTCGACGACATGCCCTAAGCCTAAAGCCGACGGCGGCCTGACACGCACTCCATTGCGGGTGCCACGGGCGCGTACTCCGGGACGGGAGATTCCCCGGGGACCACGGGTACCCGTATGCTCTGCTGGACGAACACGCGCGCATTGTGACGCATGCGACTCGGCGCCCGGCGGCGCTCCCGAACCTGAGGCGGTGGTCACCACGGCTCCCCGTGCCCTGACCCGTGCCGTCCGTGCCCGGGCCCGCCGCGTTCTCGACCGGCGCGTGCCGAAGCACCGCGCCCTGGCCCACCGTGTTCTGGCCGCCCCGCTGGTGGCGGGGGTGGCCCTGCTCGTCGTGTTCTCGGTGCCCGGGATCAGCGCGGGCGAGCCCGCGCTGCCGGCCCTGCCCTCCTACGGGGTGGCCAGCGCCCCCCGCCCGGCGGACGCCGAGACCGGGCACGACCGGGTGGAGCAGGCCGGGGACGGCGACCACCGGGTCACCGTCGGCCCGCCGCCCTCGACCTGTGACACCAGGTCCGGGGCACGCGACCTGCCCGACGCGCTGCCCGTCCCCGTCCTGAGCCTGGCCTCCTGGGACCAGCCCTGGTGGCCCGCCGACCCGCCGAGCGCCGAACCGGTGCCCGAGCAGGGGGTTCCGCGGGACCTGCCGCCGACCCGGGCCCCGCCTCTCACCGCGCTCCCGTCCTGATCCCATCCCCGGACGCCGCATCCCCCGGCCCCCGTGCCCGCAGCGCGTCCGGATCTCCATCGGCTTTTTCGCAGTGAGAGGTAACGACCCCTTGGCCACGTCCACATCGACTTCGACGGGAGCGGGGGCGCGCTGGTCGCGCGCCCTCATCTCCCTGCTCGTGATCGCCGTCGCCTTCGGCGCGGCTTGGTTCATCCCACCCCGCCTGGGCCTCGACCTGAGCGGCGGTACCCAGATCGTCCTGGAGACCCAGGACGGCCCCGACGGCACCCCGGCCAACTCGGAGAACACCGACCAGGTCGTCGAGGTGCTGCGCCAGCGCATCGACCGCCTCGGCGTGGCCGAGGCGACCATGTCCCGCTCCGGTGAGAACCGCATCATCGTGGAGCTCCCCGGCGTGCAGGACCCCGCCGAGGCGGCCCAGATCGTCGGCCAGACCGCGCAGCTGTCCTTCCACCCCGTGCTGGGTGTGGGCCAGGCCGGCGGCCAGGGCGTCCAGGCGCCCGGCGACTTCGCCAACGCGCCCGAGGGCGAGGCCGACGAGGCCCGCGCCCCGCGGGACACCGAGGACGCCCCCGCCGAGGAGGGCGCCGAGGGTGCCGAAGGCGGCGAGGACGGCACCGGCGGCATGACCGACGAGGAGCTCCAGGAGCTGCTCAGCGGCATGGGCGGCGGCCAGGGCCAGCAGCCCGGCCAGGCCGGCCCCAGCGCCGAGAACCCCGAGGACGTCGTCATGACGCTCCCGGACTCCGACGGCACCAACCTCCAGCTCGGCGAGACCGCCATCAAGGGCGACCGGGTGTCCAGCGCCGACGCCGCGCTCGACAGCGTCAACCGCGCCCAGTGGACGGTCAACGTCAGCTTCCGCGGCGAGGGCCGCGACCAGTGGAAGCAGTTGACCGCGCAGGCCGCCTGCTACCCGCAGGGCGACCCGCGCCGCCGGGTGGCGATCGTGCTGGACAACCAGATCATCTCCGCCCCGGAGGTGAACCCGGACATCGGCTGCGAGGTCGGTATGTCCGGTGGCCAGACCACGATCACCAGCCCCACCTTCAACAGTGAGAGCGCCAACGAGCTGGCCGTCCTCATCGAGGGCGGCTCCCTGCCGCTGCCGGTGACCGAGGTCCAGCGCCAGACGGTCGGCCCGACCCTGGGCGCCGAGGCCATCCAGGCCAGCGCGATCGCGGCGCTGCTGGGCATCGCCTTCACCGCCCTGTACATCACCCTGGCCTACCGCCTGGTCGGCTTCCTGGCGTCGCTGGCCCTGGCGTTCTACACACTGATCGCCTACGGCGTGCTGGTCGCGCTGGGGGCGACGCTCACCCTGCCCGGCCTGGCGGGCTTCGTGCTCTCGATCGGTATGGCCATCGACGCCAACGTGCTGATCTTCGAGCGCGCCCGCGAGGAGTACCAGCGCCAGCAGGCGGTGTACAAGGCCAACCGCGCCTCCGGGATGAAGGACGGCGACGACAACGGCAAGTCCGGCGGCGCCCTGGCCCGCCGCCGCCGCCGCGCCGTGCCGCCGAGCCTGGAGAAGTCCTTCGTGGAGGGCACCCGCAAGGCGTGGAGCGCGGTGCTCGACACCAACGTCACCACGCTGCTCGCCGCCGGTCTGCTGTTCTTCCTGGCCTCGGGCACCGTGCAGGGCTTCGGCGTCACCCTGAGCATCGGCACCATCGTGTCGATGTTCTCGGCGCTGGTCATCGCCCGCGTGTTCGTGGAGTGGGCGGTGCGCCGCTCCATCATCCGCAAGCACCCGGCCGTCAGCGGCCTGGACCGGATCGGCCCGGTCCGCACCTGGCTGGTCAAGAAGAACCCCGACATCATGAAGCACCGCGCCAAGGGGCTCATCGTCGCGGGTGTGCTGGTGGTGGCCGCCCTGGTCGCCCCGGTCGTGCAGAACGTCAACCTGGGCGTGGAGTTCACCGGCGGCCGGGTCCTCGAATACGCGATCACCGGGGACACCGACGTGAGCGTGGACGAGGCCCGCGCGATCGTCTCCGACCTGGGCTTCGCGGGTTCGGACACGGCCGTGGTGCAGGAGGCCGGCGACGGCGACATCTCCGTGCGCACCGGCCAGCTCAGCGACACCGACGCGGCGGCGATCACCGAGGCGCTGGCGGAGGAGACCGGCGGCGTCGAGCTGGTGAGCGACGAGCTCATCGGCCCGAGCATGGGCGATGAGCTGCGCAACCGGGCGCTCATCGCGCTGGGTGCGGCGCTGGCCCTGCAGATGATCTACCTGGCCTGGCGCTTCCGCTGGTCGTTCGGCGTCTCGACGATGCTGTCGCTGGCGTTCAACATGCTGCTGGTGATCGGCCTGTTCGTCTGGCTGGGCAAGCCGATCGACGGCGTGTTCCTCGCCGCGATCCTGAGCGTCATCGGCTTCACCGTCAACGACGCGGTCGTGGTGTTCGACCGCGTCCGGGACGAGTGGGCGCGCGACGAGAAGTCGTCGTTCAGGGACATCGCCAACCGGGCGATCATCAACACCCTGCCCCGTACCGTCAACACGACGGTCGGCGCGTGGATCATCCTGGGCTTCCTGACCTTCTTCGGCGGGTCCTCGCTCCAGGACTTCTCCATCGCGATGCTGGTCGGTCTGACCACGGGTGTGGTGTCGACGATGTTCGTCGCCGTGCCGCTGGCCGTGTGGCTGCAGAAGTGGGACAAGACCCCGCCGCCGCACGTCATCAAGGAGCGCAAGGCCAAGCAGCGCGTCGCCGCCAAGGCGGCCCGCGAGGCCGACGACGGCGCCGTCGTCTAGCGGCCGTCCGCGCGTCGTGGGACACGGAAGGGCCCCGGAACCGAGGTTCCGGGGCCCTTCCCGCGTTCGGCGGCGGTCAGCCCGTCTGGACCGGGACCGGCGCTCCCTCGGAGGCCTGCACCAGGACGAAGCCCTGGCCCTCCAGGGACAGCTGGAACGCCTCGCCGCTGCCGCGGCCGATGAGCGCCCCCGCCTTCATGGTGCGGCGCACCCCGGTCCGGAGCGAGCTGGACCAGGCGACGGCGGAGTCGGTGTCGACGAAGGTCGGCTGGTCGATGTTGAGCAGCACCGGGGTGCCGTGGCAGGCGATGGCGATCCGCCCCTGCCCGGTGAACGTGGTGTTGAACAGCCCGCCCGCGGCCATCCCGGCGCCCTGGACGCGCTTGATGTCCCAGGCCAGGCCCGGCTCGAAGGCCAGCACGTTGTCGCCGTTGACGGTGATGGAGTCCTGGCCCTCCAGGTCGATGAGGTGGATGTCCCAGGCGTCGCGGGCCAGGAAGACGTCGCCGCGGCCGCTCACCTTCATCAGGGGCATGCCCTCGCCGGTGAACGCCTTCTTGAGGAACCGGCCGACGCTGCCCGCGCCCTGGTAGTCGAAGTCCACCTGGCCCTGGTAGGCGACCATGGCGCCCTGGCGCGCGTAGAACTCCCCGCCCGCCCGTCGCCCTCCACCACCATCAACGGATGCGCTTCGCGCGCTGTCCTCTCCCAAGCCGACCCGGAGCATCTTGTGGTTCTGGAGGTGCATCCCCGGCTGGCTGATCTCCTGGGCCTGCTGGAAGAGCTGGCTGCGCATTCTGGTCTCCTCGTCATGAGCCGTGTTCCGCCTGGTTGGACGCGTCGTCCGGGGAAAGGTTCCCGGACACGGCGCCCTCATTCCCCGCCGTCGCCGCCGTCACCGGCGTCGCCGCCGACCCCGTGCACGAGGTCGTAGACACGGCGCTTGGGCACACCCGCCTCCTTGGCCACCCGGGCGATCGCGTCCTTGCGGCGGGCGCCCTCCTCCTCCAGGGCGTGCACCGCGGCCAGCAGGTCGGCGTCGGTGGCCGCCCCGCCCGCGGGCCGGGCCCCCTCGACCACCACGGAGATCTCGCCTCTGACCCCCTCGGCCGCCCAGGCGGCCAGCTCGGCCAGCCCGCCGCGGCGCACCTCCTCGTAGGTCTTGGTGAGCTCCCGGCAGACCGCCGCGCGGCGGTCGGGACCGAACGCCTCCGCCATCGCCGCCAGGGTGGCGGCCACCCGGTGCGGGCTCTCGAAGAACACCATGGTGCGCCGTTCGGCCGCCAGCTCGGCGAGATACCCCGCCAGCCCCTTGCGCGGGGGGAAGCCCTCGAAACAGAATCGGTCGGTGGGCAGGCCGGAGACCACCAGGGCGGTGGTCACCGCCGAGGGCCCGGGCACGGCCGTCACCGGGATGTCCTCGGCCGCGCAGGCGGCGGCCAGCCGGTACCCGGGGTCGGACACCCCGGGCATGCCCGCGTCGGTGACGACCAGGACGTCCCTGCCCTCGCGCAGGTCGGTGAGCAGCTCGTCGGTGCGGCGGCTCTCGTTGGCGTCGTAGTAGGACACGACCCGGGCACCCTCGGCGCCGCCGGGACGCACACCGGCGCGGGTGGCGAACTGGCGTAGCCTGCGGGTGTCCTCCGCAGCGATGACCCGGGCCTCCTCCAGGGCGCGCAGTAGCCTGGGCGGTGCGTCCTCAAGGTTGCCGATGGGGAGCCCGGCCAGGGTCAGCGTTCCGACCCGCCGCTTGCCATCGCCCTCAACCACTGTCATCCCCGTCCTGTCACGCTACGGTGGCGTCTATCACGCCACCCGAAACCTGTCTCACGGTCCGTCCGCAAAGGGACCCGACCCTCTCCGACCCCAACCTACGAGCCGAGATGACCACCACCGCACTTTCCTCCGAGGTCGAGCCGACCCCACCCGCTCCCCCACGCCCCTCGCCCCTGCGTGCCCGGTTCCTGCCCGTCGACCCGACCCCGGCGTGGATCGCCTGGCTGGGCGCCGTCCTCGTCGCCGCCTTCGCCGGCGCCCTGCGGTTCGTCGGCTTCGGAGAACCCGCCCGGATCTACTTCGACGAGACGTACTACGCCAAGGACGCCTACGGCCTCCTGAACTACGGCTACGAACACGAGACCGTCGAGGAGCCCGTCCCGGCCGACAGCCTGCTCCAGAACGGCGCCACCGCGTCGGACATCTTCACCGGGGGCGGCGACTTCATCGTCCACCCGCCGGTCGGCAAGTGGATGATCGCACTGGGCGACCTGCTGTGGGGGGCACTGCCGTTCGGCGAGTCGATGACCCCCGAGGCGTGGCGGTTCGCCGCGGTCCTGGCCGGCGTCGCCTCGGTCCTCATCCTGGTCCGGGTGGCCACCAGGATGACCCGCTCGGTGCTGCTGGGCTGCACCGCCGGCGTGATCCTGGCGCTGGACGGCCTGCACTTCACGCTGAGCCGCGTCGCCATGCTCGACATCTTCCTCACCCTGTGGATCCTGGCCGGGTTCGCGTGCCTGGTGGTCGACCGGGACAAGACCAGGGAGCGGCTGGCGCGGCTGGCCGAGGCCGGGGTGGACGTGGCCACCGTCGGCTGGCTGGGGATGCGCTGGTGGCGGCTGGCCGCCGGGCTGTGCTTCGGTCTCGCGGTGGGGACCAAGTGGTCGGCCCTGTTCTTCATCGCCGCGTTCGGCCTGCTCACCGTGGCGTGGGACTACGGGGCGCGCAGCAGCGCCGGCCAGAACCGGCCGGGGCTGCGGTGGCTCGGCTTCGACGCGGTCCCGGCGTTCGTGCAGACCGTGGTGGTGGCCGCGGTCGTCTACGTGGTGTCGTGGTCGGGCTGGCTGTTCACCCGGGGCGGCTACTACCGGGACCACGCCGACGGCCTGGCCCCGGACTTCCTGCCCGGGTTCCTGGCCGCGCCCTGGGAGGCCCTGTACAGCCTGTGGTACTACCACACGCGCATAATGGGCTTCCACGAGAACCTCAGCAGCGACCACACCTACATCTCCCAGCCGTGGGAGTGGATCATCATGCGCATGCCGGTGATGTTCCACTACAACGGCGAGGCCGTGGGCTGCACGAGCGGCGACTGCGTGACCTCGATCGTCTCCCTGGGGACCCCGGTCATCTGGTGGCTGTCCATCCTCGCCCTCACCGTGCTGGTGGGCTGGTGGGTCACCTTCCGCGACTGGCGGGCCGGGGCCGTGCTGCTGGGCGTGGCCGCGGGCTGGCTGCCGTGGTTCGCGTTCCCCGACCGCCCCATGTTCCTGTTCTACGCGCTGCCGATGCTGCCGTTCCTGGTGCTGGCGATCGTGCTCATGCTGGGCCTGGTGATGGGCGCCGGGGAGGAGAGCCCGCGCTTCTCGCCGTATCTGCGGGCGCTGGGCGGAATCGTGTTCGGCGTGGTGATGCTGTTGATCATCGCGCACTTCGCGTACCTGTACCCGGTGCTGGCCGCCTATCCGCTGGACAAGGAGCTGTGGGAGGAACGGCTGTGGTTCCGGGTGTGGATCTACGGGCGCGACGCACTGACGTGACCTGCGGGGGAGAACGGTCGCGTTCTCCATTAGTGGCAGCGCGGAAAGAAATCAATGCTTTCGCGTAGCCGAAACAGGACACACCGCGAGGGGGGATTCCCGCGCCGAAAGTCTCGGCAGGGGACCCCCCTCCCTGGTACTGTCGGCAACTGGTTGCTGTTGTAGTTTCCATGGATGCCCGAGGCGCCTCGCGGAACTTCACGTGGGCGCTTTTGCGGGGGACCGTTCTCTTCACTTCTGCGCCCGGCGACCCGGGGCCAGCAGGGTGCGGCCCCGTTGTAGTCCCCAAGGGAGAGCACATGGCTCAGGGCACCGTGAAGTGGTTCAACTCTGAAAAGGGTTTCGGGTTCATCGCCGTCGAGGGCGGCCAGCCCGACGTGTTCGTGCACTACTCGGCGATCTCGGGGAGCGGCTTCCGGAACCTGGAAGAGGACCAGCGGGTCGAGTTCGACATCATCCAGGGCCCCAAGGGCCCGCAGGCCGCGGACGTCCGTACCATCGCCTAGACAGATCGTGGCGGGTCCTCGGTGACCCGGCGGAACCGTCCAGGCGGGCGTTTCCCTCCACATACCTCCCGGCCCCCGTCCCTTCCCCAGGGGCGGGGGCCGACCGCGTCCGGGGGTGTTCCCCGGGGTGTCCGGGGGTGTTCCACGGGTGTCCGCGTTGTGATCCGGGCACGGTTACCCAAGCGCACCGATACCGGTTAACCTGCTTGAAGCCGGTCGGTATCCCGAGAACGAGGATCGTGCATGTTCAACATCAGCGGAGGAGAGTTCATCGTCCTCCTTCTGCTCGCGCTGTTGATCTTCGGTCCCGACCAGCTCCCCAAGGCCGCCCAGCAGGTGGGCCGGGTGCTGCGCCAGCTGCGCACCATGGCGAACTCCGCCACCAAGGACATCAAGGAGGGCCTGGGGCCGGAGTTCAAGGACTTCGAGGTCCAGGACCTCAACCCCAAGCGGTTCGTGCAGAAGCACTTCTGGGAGGAGGGCGAGGACGAGCCGCAGGTCAAGCCCGCGGCCCGGCTCAACGGCCGCCGTCCTCCCTTCGACGACGAGGCGACCTGACCGGGGCGGGGCCGGCCCCTTTCGCCTGATCGGTGCGGGTCACCTGACCGGCGCGGGGCCCGCCCCCTCTCACCCGGGCGGCCTCACCCGGCCAGGACCAGCACGAACAGCCCCAGCGCCAGCAGGATCAGCGAGCCGACGATGACGGCGGGCGAGCCGAAGGCCAGCACGAGCACCTCGGCGGCCAGCGCCCCGCCGATCGCGGCCGCCGCCCAGGGCCAGCGCGCCTCCGGCGACCAGCCGTTGCGGCGCTCGCGGGCCACGGTGACGCCGAAGGCGAGCGCGATGAGCGCCCAGAACAGCAGGTGGGCGACGGCCCGCACGGAGGGCTCGACGTAGTCGGCCATGCCGCCGACGACCATCACGTACAGGACCGTCCCGGTGGCCAGGCGCCAGTGGCCGCGGCCGCGTTCGGCGGGGATGTCGCGCAGCCGGGCCGGGGTGGTGCGGCGGAAGCGCTCGGCCGCCACGGGCCGCGGTTCGGGCTCCGGCGGCGGGGGCGGCTCGGGGCGGGGTCGGGGTGGTTGCGGCGGCGGCTCGTACCCTCCGACGGGCTCGGGGCCCTCCGGGTACTGGTGGCCACCGGGGTACTGGGGGGAGTCGGACACGGTCCGCCCCTTCACGGTCGGCGCTGTCCGGCCCTGGAGGCCGGGGGCTCTCGCCCCTCCCCTACCCGGAGCCCGGCGGTGTCAAATCCCCGCGCATGAGAAGACCCGGCCGTCCGTGCGGACCCCGTGAGGGGTACCACCGGGCGACCGGGCTCCGGGCTGACCGCGATCTAGAGCCAGGACCAACCGTTGGTGTCCTGGGAGCGCGAGGTCTGCTTGATCATGGCATGTACCTTTCGTGTGGTTTCAGCCCATCCCTGGACCACCTTGGACCACCCGACCGCCTCCGACAAGACCCTCATCCCAATGTTCATCATTTTATGACGCATCAGGACAGAAAGGACGGAAGGGCAGCGAACGAGCGAAGTGAGTACCACCGGAACCCCAGTTCAGCGGTACCGCGTTCGCGATCGCAGCTCACACCCTCCCCGATGACCTGCAAAAACAGGACCTACCAACGGCAAAATCACCCCACCCCACTTCACAGAGAGTAACCGATCAGGGATTTTTCAATTCTTCGCGACGATGCCTCCCCGAACACAATTCCGAGAGCTTCTCCCTGAATATCGGGAGCACTCCGATAAACCCCCGGAGATACCCCGCCCTCACCACCGGGGAAGGGCACCGGCCATCTGGCACTCTCCGTGATCACCTTGCGACAGAGGTTCTCGGGCACCAGGGGATCCCCGGGACCGCGTCCACCATTTATGGACGCACTAAACCTCGGTATATCGCCAGACACTTTCCGGGGTAATCCGCACACCCCGCCCTCCCCACCACCAGGTCACCCGCTTTCCGGCGGACGAGTCCGGGGAACGGCCGCACGGACCCCGGCGGGCACCCCTAAAGTAGGAGGCCCCGCACAGGGGATAGCCGCTTCGCCGGTGACACTCGGGGCTCCGGTCCGGAATCGACACCCCGCCCGAGGGGATATCCGACCGCCCCGCCGGGGGGCCGTGCCGCGCACGGCCCCCCGCTCGGTCGGCGGACCGGTCCTGTACGCCCAGGCGCAGCGGCCCGGTGGCCGCCGGCCGCTCCCTGCCGGGCCGGTGGCCGATGTCTGCCTTGCGGCACGGCCACACCCCGCGGAACGCCCTGGAGGCCGCCCTGGGCGTCGGCACGCGCACCTCGCCGACCCTCGCCGACCGCCCCGCCCGGGCCCCGCCGGACGGACCCCTCCAAAGCCATGAGCGGCCCGGGAATCCCCCCGAAAATCCCCCGGGAGACACGACGAAGGCCCCTCCCGAACCCGGGAGGGGCCTTCTGACCTTCGGTGGAGCTATGGGGATTTGAACCCCAGACCCCCTCGATGCGAACGAGGTGCGCTACCGGACTGCGCCATAGCCCCTTGAAGACGAGAGTAAGCCTAGCAGGATTCCGGGGGTGCTCCGAACCGGTTCCTGGAGCACCCCCGGGGCGGTCAGTCCCCGGCGGCGCGCAAGCGGGCGTCGGCGTACTGGTCGTAGACCTGGCTGCGCCGGTCGCGCAGGGCGATGATCTCCGCCTCGCGCTCGGCTTCGCGCTCCTGCTGCTCGGCCAGCCTGCGGGCGCGCAGGGCGGCGCGGCGGCGGGCCGCCAGGACGGCGGCCCGGCGCTCGGCGTCGGCCTTGGCGGCCTCGCGCAGGAGCACGAGGTGTCCGCCGAGCAGGAGCACCGGCGGCAGCGTCACCCACCAGGGACCCAGGCCGAAGGCGACGGCGACGGCCGTGCCGACGGTGAGCAGGGTCAGCGCGGTGGTGCGCCGGCGGCGGCGGGCGATGACCCGGGAGCGGCGTTCGCGGCCGGGTGGGGCGGGGAGCGGCGCGGGCTCGGCGGCGGGCGCCTCCTCCTCGATGCCCCCGTCCTCCTCGGCGTCCTCGGCTTCGGGGACCTCGGCGTCCACCTCGGTCCCGGTGTCCTCGTCCTCGCGCCGCGGGTCGTCGGGGACGGTGTCCACCGAGTCCTTCCGCAGCAGCATGGGGACGAGGACGATGAGCCATACGACCACGATGGCCAGGTACAGAGGAGAGCTGCTCATCACCCCTCCTCACGATGACGGCCACTGAACGTTGTCCGACACTTCGTCGACACCGCCCCGCGCGGTCCGTCCGGGGAGGGGAACGTCCGTCCTGGGGACGTGGTTCCCGACCTCGGACCTGTCCGGGAGGTCTCCCGGGCATATCCGCGCGCTGCCCGCATCGTCAATGCGTCTATGTTCCGCACGGTACGACCCCGTGTCCATAAATGCGCCACATTCTGACCGGAGTGTCGCAAGATTGTGGACCCTCAGTTTCGGTCGTCCGGGGCGGCTGAGCGTCGGTGCAGGTCAGGGGGTGACTGCACAGAGCAATGCCAATTCAACGCAAAGTAATTGATCAATGTCGTTAAAGAGAGGTTTAAGTTCCGGTCACACCCGTGATGGTGCCACGTTCAGTTCGGCCCGGGGCGCGGACTCGCCGGATGGCGGGGATCTCCACCGCCGTTCGGGTCCTGTGGCCCCAATGGGGAACCGGGACCGGAATCGGACTCCGGCGGAGTCCCCGAGGCTCTGCCCAGGCGCCACCGGTGCAGCAGCCCGTCCGGCACCTCCTCGGCCGTGAGCGCGTAGCAGATGTGGTCCCGCCAGGCCCCGTCGATGTGGAGCTGGCGTCTGCGCACGCCCTCGTCCCGGAAGCCCAGCTTGGTCGCGACGCGCCTGCTGGCCCGGTTCTCGGGGCGGATGTTGGCCTCGATCCGGTGCAGTCCGACCTTGAAGAAGGCGTGGTCCACGGCGAGGGCCACGGCCGTCGGGGTGATCCCGAGACCCGCGTGCGCGCTGTCGATCCAGTAGCCCACCTGTGCCGATCGCGCCGAGCCCCAGACGATGCCGCCGACGGACAGCTGCCCGACGAAGCGGCCCTCGTAGTACACCGACCAGGGCATGGACAGGCCCTGTCGGGCCTCCCGCCGGATGGCCTGGATCATGCCGACGTAGGGGGACAGTCCGGTGCTGCGCAGCGGCATCTCCGGGTAGGTCGGCTCCCAGGGCCGCAGCCATTCGGCGTTGCGGGCCCGGGTGTCGCGCAAGGCGGCGGCGTCGCGGAGGCGGAGCGGCCGGAGCTCGACCGGACCCTCCCCCAGGGTGACGGGCCACCCTTGTCTGCGATTCACGACCGTCCCTTCGCCGGCGCCCGCCGGGTTCCGGCTCCGACGGGGGACTCCAGTATTCCACTCCTCGGGCACGGCGTGTCGGGAGTCACCCTGTGCCCGAAAACGGATGGGCCCTAATGACGTTGGTTCCTCACCGGAAAGGAGTGCCAAGGTCAAGGAATTCTCCGTGGACGGAATGCCCGAGATGTGATTCCCGTCATTGCCCGGTTCATTCGGAACGCGGGTGATCCTCGCCACGCAACTGGTCCAGCGCATGGCCCAGAACCGGCTCCAGAACGTCCATTCCGTCACTCGCCCCGCCCCGCGAACCGGGCAGGTTCACCACCAGTACCCGCCGGTCACCGCGCACGATCACCCCGGCCAGGCCGCGCGAGAGGATCGCGGTGGGCACGCCCTTCTCCCGGCCCGCGGCCCGGATCGCCTCGGCGATCCCGGGCACCTCGTAGGCGAGCAGGGCACGGGTCACCTCGGGGGTGAGGTCCTGCGGGGTCACCCCGGTGCCGCCGGTGGTCAGCACCGCGTCGGCCCCTTCGAGCACCGCGCGCTCCAGCGCCGCGGCGACCGGCGGGCCGTCCGGCACCACCCAGGGGCCCAGCGGCTCGAAGCCCAGGGCCCGCAGCCGGTCGGCGATCACCGGCCCGGAGCGGTCGGGGTACACCCCCGCCGCCGCCCGGTTGGACGCCGTCACCACGGCCACGCGCCGGGCGGGGGTGTCACTCACCACGCCTCCAGTGGCCCTTCTTGCCGCCGGTCTTCTCCTCCACCCGGACCCGGGTGACCTCGGCCTCGGGGTCGACGGCCTTGACCATGTCCACCAGGCCCAGGGCGGCGGTCATGACGCTGGTCAGCGCCTCCATCTCCACCCCGGTGCGGTCGGCGGTGCGGACCGTCGCCCGGATGTCGACGCCCTCGTCGACGACGGTCAGCTCCACGTCCACACCGTGCACGGCGATGGGGTGGCACAGCGGAACGAGGTCGGGGGTGCGCTTGGCGCCCTGGATCCCGGCGATCCGCGCCACCGCCAGGGCGTCGCCCTTGGGCACCCCGCCGCCGCGCAGCGCGGCGACGGCCTCGGCGCTGAGCAGCACGCGGCCGGTGGCGGTAGCGGTGCGGGCGCTCACGTCCTTGGCGGAGACGTCGACCATGCGCGCCGCCCCCGACGCGTCCAGGTGGGTGAGCCCTCCGGGGTTCCCGTCCGCCCGTGGGGTGTCGCTCATCGTCGCCGTCCTCCGTGTCCGTGGCCTGCCGGGCCCACCGGGCCCTCCACGAAGGTACGGCACACGGGCCCCGCCCGTCCCACGGACCCCGTCGGCGGTCGGGCCGGGGCTGATCCCGGATGGGGCCGAACCGGGGCGGGGCGGGCAGGACCAGGGTCTCCACGACCGTCCCCGGCGGCAGCTCCGTGACCTCCTCGGGCACGACGATCAGCGCGTTGGTGGTGGTGAGCGCGGTCAGCTGGTGCGACTCCTGCCGGGTCAGCGGCGTCACCGCCGCCTCCCGGCCCGCGGCGGCGGGCGCCAGCACCCCGCGCAGGTAGGAGCGGCGCCCGGGCGGCGAGGCGACCGGAGCGGTCAGCCGGGCGCGGACGCCCTCCAGCGGAGTCGGCGGCAGGCCGCGCAGGCGGCGCAGCACCGGCAGGACCAGCACCTGGAAGGAGACGAACGCGCTCACCGGGTTGCCCGGCAGGGTGATGATCGGGGTGCGGTCCGGGCCGATGACGCCGAACCCCTGGGGCTTGCCCGGCTGCATCGCCACCTGGGCGAACTCGACGGTGCCCTGGGCGCTGAGCACCTCCTTGACCACGTCGTAGGCGCCCATGCTCACCCCGCCGGTCGTGACGACCAGGTCGGCGCGGACCAGCAGCCCCTCCAATGTGTCCAGGACCTTGGCCGGGTCGTCGCCGACGAACCCGTGGCGGTGCACCTCGCAGCCCGCGTCCCGGGCGGCGGCCGCCACCATGAAGCTGTTGGACTCCCAGATCTGGCCGGGGCCCAGCGGGCGGCCCGGCTCCACGAGTTCCTCGCCGGTGGAGAGCACCACCACGCGCGGGCGGGGGAAGACCGGGACGGTGCGGCGGCCCACGGCGGCCAGCACGCCCATCTCCCCGGCGCCGATGCGCGCACCGGGTTCCAGCACCACCGTTCCGGCCTCGATGTCGCCGCCCGCCCGGCGGATCGCGTTGCCCTCCCGGACCGGCCGGGAGAAGGCGGCCCGGGCGGCGTCGCCGTCGGTCCACTCCACCGGGACGACCGCGTCGGCGCCGACCGGCAGGGGCGCGCCGGTCATGATGCGGGCGCACATGCCGGGGCGGACGGCCACCGGGGACGGGTCGCCCGCGGCGATGTCGGCGACCACCGGGAGCCGGACCGGGGCCTGCGGGGTGGCGTCCGCCAGGTCGGCGGCGTGGACGGCGTACCCGTCCATGGAGGAGTTGTCGAAGCCCGGCAGGGAGACAGGGGAGGCGACCGTCTCGGCCAGGACGGTGCCGTGCGCCTGGAACAGGTCGACCTCGACCGGCCGGGGGTCGTCCACCACGGCCAGGATGTCGGCGATGTGCTGTTCGACGCTCTTCACGGGGGCTCCTCCGATTCGCGGCCAGGATGCGGGCACCCGCGGGCGCCCACGCCCCATTGTGGCCGGGGCCGGGGCTGCGGGCGCGAACCCGCCCCCGGTCCGTGCGTCACACGGCCGGAGGGGTCACTTCCCGGGGACGCCCGCGGGGGCGTTCCGGTCGACGAACTCGCGCAGCCACGGCAGCAGCTCGTCGGCCAGGTCCGGGCGGCGGCAGGCGAAGTCCACGACGGTGCGGATGTAGTCGGCCTTGTTGCCGGTGTCGTAGCGGTGGCCGCGGAACAGGACGCCGCGGACCGTGCCGCCGTCCTCGGGCTTGCGGCGGGCCAGCTCGCGCAGGGCGTCGGTGAGCTGGATCTCGCCGCCCCGGCCCGGCGGGGTCTCGTGCAGCACCGGGAAGACCTCCGGGTCGCAGATGTAGCGGCCGATGATCGCCCAGCGGCTGGGGGCCTGCTCCGGGGCGGGCTTCTCCACCAGGTCCGTCACCACGACGACGTCGTCCTCGTCGGTGGGCTCGATGCCCGCGCAGCCGTAGAGGGAGACCTGCTCGGGCTCGACCTCCATGAGCGCGACCACGCTGCCGCCGTGCTTGTGGCGGACCTCGATCATGCGGCGCAGCAGGTCGGCGGACTCGATGAGGTCGTCGCCGAGCAGGACCGCGAACGGGTTGTCGCCCACGTGCGCCTCCGCGCACAGCACCGCGTGCCCCAGGCCGCGCGGCTCCCCCTGCCGGACGTAGTGGACCTGCGCCAGGTTGCTGGGCTCGCGGACCGAACGCAGCCGCTCGGCGTCCCCCTTGGACTCCAGGGCCTCTTCGAGCTCGTAGGCCCGGTCGAAGTGGTCCTCGATGGAGCGCTTGTTGCGGCCCGTGATCATGAGAACGTCGTGCAGGTCGGCGGCGACGGCCTCCTCCAGGACGTACTGGATCGCGGGCTTGTCCACGATCGGGAGCATCTCCTTGGGGGTGGCCTTGGTGGCCGGGAGGAAGCGGGTCCCCAGGCCGGCCGCGGGTACGACCGCCTTGGTCACGGGGGTGGGAGCGGGGTTGGGGTGGTCACTGGCGTTCATGTCGGCACTCTAAGGCAGTCCCCGGTCGGCCACGATGCTCCTTGGTCTTCCGTGCGTCGAGAAGTCCCGGCGGTTTCGGGCCCGAGTAGGACGAAAGCCACCCCTCGTTCACCGGGGGTGCGCTGGCACACTGGCCGCATGGACGAGACGACACGGTCGGAGAAGCGGCGGATGCGGCGGGACGTCCTGGCGGCGCGCCGGGCGATGGACCCCGGGGAGCGCGAACGCGCCGGGTCGGCCGTGCGCGACACCCTCACCGGGCTGCCGTGGCTGGCCATGAGCGGGACCGTGGCCTGCTACTACTCGGTGGGCACCGAGCCGGACACCCGCAAGCTCGTCGCGGCGCTGTGGAAGCGGGGCACCTACGTGCTGCTGCCGGTCTTCCTGCCCGACGGGAACCTGGACTGGGCGGCCTACGACGGCCCCCAGAGCCTGGAGCCCGCCGCCCTGGGGCTGATGGAGCCCACCGGGCGCCGCTACGGGGTCGGGGCGCTGGCCACCGCCGACGCCGTGGTGTGCCCGGCGCTGGCCGTGGACCGTGCCGGAGGGCGGCTGGGCCGGGGCGCCGGGTGCTACGACCGGGCGCTGGCGCTGCGCGGGCCGAACTGCCCGGCGATCGCCGTGGTGTACGACGACGGGTTCGTGGACGCGGTGCCCGGCGAGGAGCACGACCTGCGGGTGGACGCGGTGGTGACCCCGGGCGGGGGGCTGCACGTGTTCGACGGCGGGGTGTGGCCCGACCGGGGGTGAGCGGGGCTCGGGTGGCAGGGTCGCAGGTGGCCGGACCGGGGGTGGCCGGGGTGGCGGGACCGCGGGCGCCCTGGGGCGTGCCGGTGCCATGAGACCGGCCGCTGGGTCGAGCGTGCCGGGGCGGCGGGATTAAGCGGGCGCCGGGGTGCGTTGTCAGGGAGGATCGCGCTCCGGCTCGACTGACGACGCCCCCGACCGGTGTCCCCACTGTCACGGCCCCGGTCGTCGAGCGCGTACTATTTAGCAGTCAACGGGCGAGAGTGCCAGCAAGGAGGACCCGAACAGTGCCTACGTACCAGTACGCGTGCACCGAGTGCGGCGCCCAGATGGAGGTCGTGCAGAGCTTCAGTGACGACGCCCTGACCGTCTGCCCCGAGTGCGAGGGCCGACTGCGCAAGGTCTACTCGGCCGTGGGCATCGTCTTCAAGGGCTCCGGCTTCTACCGCACCGACAGCGGCAAGACCTCCAACAGCTCTTCCCTGACCGGCTCCAGCACCACCACCGCCCCCGCCGCCTCCGGCAAGACCGAGTCCGCGGGCTCGGAGGCCTCCTCCTCGTCGGCCCCCGCCAAGAGCGAGAGCACGAGCGGCAGCGCCACCACCGCCGCGACCGGTGGCTGAGGCCACCGGCCGTTGACCGATTTCCTCCGCGCCGCCGAGTCCTCGGCGGCGCGCGGCGCGTCCGGGGCCCGGCGGCACCCCGCCCGAGGCCGCTGAGGGACCGATACCCCCACCGCAGAGCGGTCGGCGGCGTGATGCGCCCGAAGCCCGACACGACTCTGACCGAGGCCCCTGAGGGACCGCACACCCCCACACCGAGCCGTCATCGGCACGGCGCGCCCGGGGGCCGACGGCACCCGGAGCGAGACCGCCGAAGAGCCGC
>NZ_JBJJBV010000195.1:0-12864 GCF_045446735.1 Nocardiopsis protaetiae | reverse complement strand
GACGGACGGGCCCGGGGAGGAAGGTTCCTCCCCGGGCCCGTCCCGTGTCCGGTGCCGTGTGCCCGCGGCGCTAGAGGGTGCGGCCGCGCCCGTCTGCGAGCGGGCCCAGGGTGCGGCGGATGCGCGCCACCATGCGCGGGTCGGCGAGCAGCTCGTCGACCAGGACGGGCTCGCCCTCGCCGTTGGTGAGCGGGATCCGCCAGTTCGGGTACTCGGTGCTGGTGCCCGGCTGGTTCTGCATGCGCCGGTCCCCCACCACGTCGGTGAGCGCCACGCCGACCATCCGGGCCGGGGTGGCCATGAGGTAGGCGTGCATGGCGGTGACCACGGCGGCCGGGTCGGCCAGCGGGTCGGCGTCCTCCTCCAGCATCCCCAGCTCCACGAGCAGGGCCCGCCAGCGCTCCACCCGGGCCTCGGCGTCGGCCCGCTCCTCATCCACCGGCCGGGACAGCAGCCCCAGCCGGTCGCGGAGCTCGACGTGCTCGGCGGACAGGAACGACGCCACCGGGGGCAGGTCGTGGGTGGCGACCGTGGCCAGGCAGTCGGTGCGCCAGTCCTCGGGGGCGCGCGGGGAGCCGTCGGGCTCCTGCTCGAACCACAGCACCGAGGTGCCCAGGATGCCGCGGTCGGACAGGTGGTCGCGCACCCACGGCTCGACGGTGCCCAGGTCCTCACCGATGACGACGGCGTCGGCCCGCCGGGCGGCCAGCAGCAGGGTGCCGACGGTGCCCTCGTGGTCGAAGGTGACGTAGGTGCCCTGGTCGGCGGAGGCGCCCTCGGGCACGCACCAGAGGCGGAACAGGCCCATGATGTGGTCGATGCGCACCCCGCCGGCGTGGCGCAGGGCCTGTCCGAGGATCTGCCGCAGCGGCCCGTAGCCGCGTTCGGCGAGGCGGCGCGGGTGCCAGGGCGGCTGCCCCCAGTCCTGGCCCAGGCTGTTGAACTCGTCGGGCGGGGCGCCCACGTGCAGCCCCTGGACGAGGGCGTCGCCGAACATCCAGGCGTCGGCGCCGCCCGCCTGCACGCCGATGGCGAGGTCGTGGACGACGCCCATGCCCATGCCGGCCAGACGGGAGGCGCTCTGGGCCTGGGCGAGCTGCTCGTCCAGGATCCACTGGAGCCAGCGGTGGAACTCCACCAGGGGCCAGCGGTCCAGGGCGGCCCGGCCCACGGCGTCGTCGGAGACGTCGCGCAGGTGCGCGGGCCAGGTGCGGTGGTCGGGCCCGTACTCCTCGGCCAGCGCCGACCAGGTGGCGAACTCCACCAGGGGCCGGCCCTCGCGTTCGAGGTAGGTGCGCAGGGCGGCCTCGCGGCCCGGGGCGCGGGGCACCTGGAAGAGGATCTCCAGGGCGGCCCGCTTGGCCTCCCAGACGGCGTCGCGGTCGAGCAGGTCGGCGGTGCGGCCGCGTTCGCGCAGCGGCCGGGCCAGGCGCTGGATGCCCTCGCGCTGGGCGGGGTCCAGGCGGGCGTACTCGGGGACGTCCTCGATGCGGATGTACAGCGGGCTCGCGTAGCGGCGGCTGACCGGCAGGTACGGGGAGGGCTCCACCGGGACGACGGGCTCGGTGGCGTGCACCGGGTTGATGAGGACGAAGTCGGCGCCCAGGTCGCGGCCGCTCCAGTCGGAGAGCTCGGCGAGGTCGCGCAGGTCGCCGATGCCCCAGGAGGCGCGGGAGCGGACGCTGTAGAGCTGGGTCATGACCCCCCACAGGCGCGGGTTCTCGCGCAGGGCGGTGGGCTCGATCCGGTCGGGGACGACCAGCAGGGGCGCGTCGTGCTCGGCGCCGCGGTGGGTGACGCGCAGCGTGTGGACGCCCAGGGGCAGGCCCTGGTCGAAGGGGAGCAGGGAGCCGTCGGCGGTCTCCACGGTGCTGTGCACCCCGTCGGGGAGCACCGGGTCGGGCGCCTTGCCCTCGCGCAGGACGACCGCGGGCGGGAGCAGGCGCGGCTCCCGGTCCGGCGGCTCCCGGTCCGGGTCCGCGCCCAGGGCGGCCAGGACATGGCGGATGACGTCGAGGTCGACCGGGACCCTGCGGCCCCGCCAGTCCTCGTAGCTCGTCGCGACACCGTACTGCTCGGCCATTCGGGCCAGCTGAACGTCCCTCACAGAATCCGATCATGCCCTACCGGGGACTCCGTACACCGCAAGGACGGGCCGGTACCGGCCGGGGTGCGCCCGGTTACGGCCGCCCTGAGGGGAAAAGCGCCGATCGTTCCGGGGGCGGTCGGGCGCGTCGCGGGGGAATCCCGGGGGAATCGTGGGGGGACCGTGGGGCGGGGGTGGCACGACCCCGCGGGGGCGCGGGGGTGACACGGCGTCGAGCGCGGGGCCATGCCACCGGTCGTATCGATAATCGGATGGCCCCCTACCTGCACTCTCTGCATAATCTGGGAGTGTGCTCGCCAACTACCGTCGGCTCTTCGCCGTCCCCCATGTGCTGTCCCTGCTGGCCTGGTCCCTGACCGCGCGGTTCTACACCCCGGGTCTGATGATCGCGGTCACCTTCCTGGTGGTCGACTGGACCGGCTCCTACTCGCTGGCGGGCCTGGTGGCGGGCGCGTTCACGCTGGGGATGGCGCTGGTGGGGCCGCTGCGCGGGCGGATGGCGGACAGGGGCGGCACCGACCGGCTGGTGCTGGTGTGCGGCGTGTTGTTCACGGTGGGCCTGCTGGCGCTGACGTGGCTGCCGGGGTCGCTGTGGTGGCTGTCCATCCCGCTGGCACTGGGGACCGGCCTGTTCGGCACCCCCGCGAACCAGATCGTGCGGGCCCTGTGGCCGCGGCTCACCCGCGGCCCGGAGCGGCAGGCGATCTACGCGGCCGAGGCCACCACACAGGAGCTGCTGTTCGTCTTCTGCCCCATCCTCACCGCCGGCGTGGTGGCGTTCGCCGGGCCGCGCTGGGCGCTGGTGATGCTCGCGGTGCTGGGCCTGCTGGGCGCGCTGGGCTTCGCCCTGGCGCTGCGCCGGGCCCGGGTCACCGGCCCGGCCCCCGTGGAGGCCGGGGCGGCGCCGGTGGCCGCCGGGCCGCGGCGCAGCCTGCTGCGCGAACCCGCCCTGGTGGTGCTGTTCGCGATGTGCCTGCTGATGGTCAGCGGGATCATGGGCGTGGACCTGGTCATCGTGGCCTGGGCCAACGAGCGGAACGCCCCGCACCTGGTGATGGTGCTGGCGTCGGTGTGGGCGCTGGGATCGCTGGTGGGCGGCGCGATCGCGGGCGGCCTGCGGGGCCGGCCGCGGCTGGTGCGGCGCTCGTTCGCCTCGGCCGCGGGCGTGGCGGTGCTGCTGCCGTTCACGCCGCCGCTGGTGGAGCTGTCCACCCCGCTGTGGGTGGCGCCGCTGCTGTTCCTGTCCGGGCTGGCGATCGCCCCCACGCTGGCCGCCACAATGGCGCGGCTGGGCGACCTGGCGCCGTCCGACCGGCGGGCCGAGGCGTTCGGGTGGATGACCACGGCGCTGGGCGCGGGCGGCGCGGTCGCCGGACCGCTGGCGGGCGGCCTGATCGACCTCATGGGGATCACGGGCGGGGTGCTGGGCGCGACCGTGCTGGTGACGGTGGCGGCGCTGCTGAGCGCGTTCGTCCCCGAGGCCCCGGCCGAGGCCGCGGAGACGGCCCCGGTGGAGGTCACCGGGGTCGCGGAGGCCGCTCCCCCGGCGGGTGCGGCCGGGATGGTCGCCCCGGTGGCGGAGTCCGGGCCGGGTGCGCCGGGCGCACAGCCCGTGGACCGGCCCGGAGACCGACCCCAGGACTGACTCCGGGGCCGGTCCGGGAGGCGGCCCGCGGGCGCCGCCCGGCCCGCCGCGGTCAGGCGTTCCAGACCGGTGGGACCCGGTCGGCCCAGGGGCGCGCCCGCTCCAGCTGCGCCGCCAGGGACAGCAGCAGCGGCTCGCCGCCCATCCGCCCGGTCACCATGGAGCCGATCGGCGCGCCGTCGGGCGCGTGGTGCAGGGGCACGCTCACGGACGGCTGGCCGGTGACGTTGAAGACCGACGTGAACGGCGTGAACGCGGTCATCCGGCGGAACTCCTCCTCGGGACCGTCGCCGGTGAAGTACCCGACGGGCACCGGGGGCAGCGCCAGCGTCGGGGTGACCACCGCGTCGTAGGGCAGGGTGGCGGCCAGCCAGGAGCGGATGCCGCGCTGGAGGCGGGCGCAGGCGGCGATGTAGTCCGGGACCGGCAGGGCGCGGGCGCGTTCGCGCAGCCGGCGGTTGAGCTCCCCGAGTTCGGACTCGCGGTCGGCGGGGACCGGCGTGGCCGAGGCCATGGCCTCCCAGATGCGGGCGAAGTCGTCGCCGAAGGTGCCGCCGAAGTGGGCGTCGCCGGGTTCGGGGATCTCCTCGACCTCGTGGCCCAGGTCGGCGAGCAGGCGCAGGGTGGACTCGTGGGCGGCCAGGACGTCGGGGTGGACGGGCAGCCCGGCCGAGCCGGTGTGGGCGTAGTGGCCGATGCGCAGCCGCCCCGGTTCGCGGTGGACGTGGTCGGCGAAGGTCTCGCCGGGCGGCAGCGGCGGCGCGGTGTAGTAGTCGCCGGGGCGGTTGCCGGCCATGACGTCGAGCATCAGCGCGGCGTCGGCGACGTGGCGGGTCAGGGGTCCGCTGGTGGACAGGCCGACGAGGTCGGGCTTGACCGGTGCGCCGGAGATGCGGCCCCGGGTGGGCTTGAGGCCGAAGAGCCCGCAGACCGAGGCCGGGATGCGGATGGACCCGCCGCCGTCGCTGGCGTGGGCGATGGGGGCCAGCCCGGCGGCCACGGCCACCGCGGCGCCGCCGCTGGAGCCGCCCGGGGACAGCTCCGGGTTCCAGGGGTTGCGGGCGGGCGGGGCGACGGCGTTCTCGGTGTAGCAGCTGGAGCCGAACTCGGGGGTGTTGGTCTTGCCGGTGAAGACCGCCCCGGCGGCGCGCAGGCGGGCGACGGTGTCGGAGTCGACGGGGGCGATGTTGTCGGCCAGGACCCGGGAGCCGTAGGTGGCCCGGACCCCGGCGAGGAGGTCGAGGTCCTTGATGGGGACGGGGACTCCGAGCAACGGGGGCAGACTCTCCGGCGTGTCGCTCATCACACGCTTCTCGGCGTATCGGGCTTGCTCCAAAGCCTTTTCCGCTATGACCGTAATGTAGGCGCCGTAGGCGGGGTCATGGCGCTCGGTCCGGGACAGAACGTGCTCTGTGATCTCACGAGGAGACAGTTCACGACTGCGGACCATCGCGGCGAGGCGGTGGGCCGGAAGGTCATGCATCTGGGTCATACCGACCCAGATTAGCGGGCACGCCAACGGGCACCACGAGAGGTGGAACCGAAGTTCTCTGGAGAGATCGACGAAGCATCTATCCTTCCCTGCCCCCGCGCTCCGAACCCTCCTGTGAGCCACAGAACAAGGGAAGAAAAGTGTGAGAAGTAATGCACTAGGACTCGGATATGAGTGGAACTAACCTGTCCGACGTGGAATCGGCAACCAGAGTGAACCCGTCGCCCCAGAGGCCGGAGCCGGAAAGGCCCGAAAGCCTCTTCTTCCCCAACCAAAAGAAGCAAAAGGACATTTCGGGCACGAGGGCGCTTTATGGTGCCCTCCGCGAGAACGGCTCCGCCCGTAAATGGGCCGTGCGCGGAGCCGTATCCGTCGCCGTCGCGATCGCCTGCGGACTCATCAGCTCCGACTGGCGCGTCGGCGCGACCCTGGGGATCGCCGCCATGGTCGGCATCTCGATGTACCAGTCCCGGCGCGAATCCGAGATCCCCCGCTGGCGCAAGCCCTCGGCCGCCCAGCGCAAGACCGAGGTCCAGCTCAAGCTGATGAAACAGCTCGGGTACAAGGTCCTGCACGCCCGCGCGGTGCCCGGCGGCAACGGCCAGATCGACCACTTCATCGTGGGCCGGCGCGGCGCGTTCGCCATCGACTCCGAGTCCTGGGACAAGAGGCTGCCGCTGCGCAACAAGCTCGAACAGCTCTACCACGGGCGGTTCAACAAGAACCAGCGCATCGACGAGGCGCTGGAGGAGGCCAAGCGGGCCGAGGAGCTCATCAGCAAGGAGCTCGGCCGCGAGATCAAGGTGCGCGCCTCCCTGGCCATCTACGGACCCGGCATGCCCTGGGACAGCCACCGGCTGCGGGGCGTGGACATCATCTCCGGCACCAAGGTCCGCAAGTGGCTGCGCACCGGCCGGGACCGCCTGACCGAGCAGGAGATCGACGACATCTACAAGGCCGCCGAGCGGGCGCTACCGCCACGGCACTGACGCACGGACCCACCGGCCCGGCCGGACCACAACGTCGTGGTCGCCGGGCCTCACGTATGTCCGGGGGCGGCGGGCGCCCGGGATCCGAACAGGGCGAATCCCCCTCCCGTCTCGATATGCGGACCCCCTGTCTTTCCCCCTGAGACCGCGAGCGCACCGAAAGGGGACTACCATCAAGGGGAAACACCCGTATCGATGGGAGTCCGCGCCATGCCACCCCTACGCTCACGCACCGTCACCCACGGCCGGAACATGGCGGGAGCGCGCGCCCTCATGCGCGCCACCGGCGTACAGAGCGAGGACTTCGGCAAGCCCATCGTGGCCGTGGCCAACAGCTTCACCCAGTTCGTCCCCGGGCACGTGCACCTGCGCGAGGTCGCCGACGTCGTCGCCGACTCCGTGCGCGCCGCCGGCGGCGTCCCCCGCGAGTTCAACACCATCGCCGTCGACGACGGCATCGCCATGGGCCACGGCGGCATGCTGTACTCGCTGCCCAGCCGCGAGCTGATCGCCGACGCCGTCGAGTACATGGTCAACGCGCACTGCGCCGACGCCCTGGTGTGCGTGTCCAACTGCGACAAGATCACCCCGGGCATGCTGCTGGCCGCGCTGCGCCTCAACATCCCCACCGTGTTCGTCTCCGGCGGGCCGATGGAGGCGGGCAAGGTGACCGTGGTCGACGGCACCGCCACCACCGTCAAGAAGCTCGACCTGATCAACCCCATGATCGCCGCGGCCGACGAGAGCGTGTCGCAGGCCGAGCTCGACGAGCTGGAGGAGAACGCCTGCCCGACCTGTGGTTCGTGCTCGGGCATGTTCACCGCCAACTCGATGAACTGCCTCACCGAGGCCATCGGCCTGGCGCTGCCCGGCAACGGCACCGTCCTGGCCACGCACACCGCCCGCCGGGCGCTGTACGAGGACGCGGGCCGCCTGGTCGTGGAGGCCGCCAAGAGGTACTACGAGCAGGACGACGACTCGGTGCTGCCGCTGTCCATCGCCACCCCGGCCGCGTTCGGCAACGCCATGGCCCTGGACGTGGCCATGGGCGGGTCCACCAACACGATCCTGCACCTGCTGGCCGCCGCCACCGAGGCCGGCGTGGACTTCGACCTGACCGACATCGACGCGGTCTCCCGCCGGGTGCCGTGCCTGGCCAAGGTCGCGCCGAACACCGAGAAGTACCACATCGAGGACGTCCACCGGGCGGGCGGCATCCCCGCCATCCTGGGCGAACTGGCCCGCGGCGGGCTGCTGGACACCTCGCTGCCCACCGTGCACGGCAAGACCGTCGGTACCTACCTCGCCGAGTGGGACATCGCCTCCGACGACGTCCTGCCCGAGGCCGTCGAACTGTTCCACGCCGCCCCCGGCGGGGTGCGCACCACCCGGGCGTACTCGCAGAGCACCCGCTGGGACAGCCTGGACACCGACCGGGAGAAGGGCTGCATCCGCTCCGTGGAGCACGCCTACACCAAGGACGGCGGCCTGGCGGTGCTGTTCGGCAACCTCGCCCCGGACGGCGCGATCGTCAAGACCGCCGGCGTGGAGGAGGAGCTGTGGACCTTCTCCGGCCCGGCCAAGGTGTTCGAGTCGCAGGAGGACGCCGTGGACGGCATCCTCAACAAGCGGATCGTGCCGGGCGACGTGGTGGTCATCCGCTACGAGGGCCCCAAGGGCGGCCCGGGCATGCAGGAGATGCTGTACCCGACGAGCTTCCTCAAGGGCCGCGGCCTGGGCAAGGCCTGCGCGCTCATCACCGACGGCCGCTTCTCCGGCGGCACCTCGGGGCTGTCCATCGGCCACGCCTCCCCCGAGGCCGCCGCGGGCGGTGACATCGCCCTGGTCGAGGACGGCGACATCATCAGCATCGACATCCCCAACCGGGGCATCGTGCTGGAGGTGTCCGAGGACGAGCTGAACACCCGCCGCGAGCGCCTGCTCAAGGAGCTGGGCCGGTTCCAGCCCCGCGACCGGCAGCGGCCGGTGACCGCCGCCCTGCGCGCCTACGCCGCCATGGCCACCTCCGCCTCCACCGGCGCGGCCCGCGACGTCTCCCAGATCGAACGCTGACCGCCCCACGAAGGGCCGGACCCGTCCCGGGTCCGGCCCTTCGCCGCGCTCATGTGCGGGCGGCCCCGCGGATCCGGTGGGCGGGCACGACCCCCACCGCCGACAGGGCGACGACCCCGGCGAGCGTCATCACCGCGGCGGGCGAGGAGCGGTCCACCACGGCTCCCCCGGCCGGTGCGCCCGGGGAGGGCGTCGCCTGGAACGAGGCGGTGAAGAGCACCGCGGAGACCTCGGGAGAGCCGGGCACGGTCCTGGAGAGCAGGGTCTGGGAGCGGACGGGCACCGCCCCGTAGGCCGCGCCCCGCAGCACCAGCAGGGCCGGTGAGCCCACCGCCGCCCCGCCCAGGATCGGGAGCAGGAGGGTGGCGGCGGCGATCAGCGCGGCCGCCCCCGCGGCAGCGGCGGGACCACGGCGAACAGCAGGGCGAGGATCCCCAGGCTCAGGCCGGCCAGGACGGCGAAGGGGCGGCCCTGGCGGGCCGCCCCTTCGCCTGTGGACAACGCGCGGTCAGCCGCAGCAGCCGCCCCCGCAGCACCCGCCGCCACCGGACGCGGGCGCCGGGGCCAGTCCGCCGACGGCCACCGTGGACAGCAGCCGCACCGTGTCCCCGTGCCCCTGCGGGCAGGCCGCCGGGTCACCGGACTCGGCCATCGGACGGGAGAGCTCGAAGGTGTCGCCGCACTCGCGGCACCGGAAGTCGTATCTGGGCATGCCCCCAGAATACGGCCCGCTTCACCCTTCGAAAGGATTCAGCAGTGGCACCCCCCGGTCCGACACGTCCTTGGTGTTGCGCGTGACGAACGTCCACCCGTGGTGAGCCGCGGTGGCCGCCATCAGACCATCGACCACCGGGAGTCGGTCCGGGACGTTCATCGCGGCCCACCTTCGCGCGACGCCACCGTCCACAGGGACGATCCTGTCCGCGTAAGAGTGCACGAGCCGCTCCGACCACTCGGCCAGCCGATCGGCCTGACCATGGTCACCACGGTGGCGCAACCGGAGCACACCCTGCTCGATCTCTCCGACCACGAGCACACTGATGAACAGCGCATCGTCGTCCACCATCCCCCACCACCGCAGGAGACCCGGGTCCGGCTCACGGCGACGCAGTTCGGAGAGAACGTTGGTATCGAGAAGGAAACCCACTACCCCTCGTCCCATTCGATCTCCCGGCCGGTATCTCCGGAGCGGACCTCATCCACGATGTCCAGAGAGGGGGATTCGGCCAAGAACTCCTTGAATCCCCGCCTCACACCTTTGAGCCTGCGGTACTCCTCGATATCGATCAACACGGCCACCTCCCTGCCGTGTCGGGTGATGATCTGGTCCCCTTCGCTCTCCACAGCTCTCAGCACCTCGCTTGTACGCTGCTTGAGCTCCTGCACCTGCCATCTCACAACGACCACCTCCAAAAAAAGTCTAGTCTGTCTAGACCTGAAAAGGGAGATCGTGGGGAGGGCGCGCGGAGCCGCCCCCGGCGGCCCGTGAAAGGCGTGCCGGAGGCGGCGGAGGCGGGGCGGGGTGGGACGCGCTGTTCCCGCCGCCGGGGGCGTTCAGGGCCGTCAGGCGGCCAGGTGCGCCATGTAGGGCTCCCACTGCGGGTCGCCGTGCAGGTCCCCGTTGATCAGCCGCCAGTGCGGACCCTTGGGCACCTTGGGGGTGACGTGCAGTTCCCAGCCGAGTTCGTCCAGGAACTTGTCGGCCTTGCGGTGGTTGCACGGCTTGCAGGCCGCCACCACGTTCTCCCACACGTGCGCGCCGCCGCGGCTGCGCGGGATGACGTGGTCGATGGTCTCCGCCTTCTTCCCGCAGTAGCCGCAGGTGTGCCGGTCGCGGCGCATCAGCGCCACACGGGTGAGGGGCACCCTGCGACTGTAGGGGACGCTGATGTAGCGCCTGAGCCGGATCACCGACGGCACCTCGTACGAGTGCGTCGCCGAGTGGAGAACCGCCCCGGCCCCGTCGCGGTGGACGACCTCCGCCTTCTCCCGCAGCACGAGCAGAATCGCTCTGCGCAGCGGCAATGTCGTAAGTGGTTCGAAACTCGCGTTGAGCAGCAGCACGTGCCGGCGGGCGGTTGGCCCGCCCTCCCTGCTGCGCGCGCCGCTCATCGCGACACCTCGGCCGTCGGGTGCGACGACCGTGTCTCTTCCCCGGCCAGCCGTTCGGCCAGCCAGGAGACCTCCCTGTGCACCGATCCCGTGATCGGTGGCTCTGTACGCCTTGCCACACGGACCTCCCGGTGGTCCCGCCGAGTTGCGTCCCGCATTCAGTGTGCGTGGTGGGGAGGCTTCGGCGCCACCCCAATTTCCGCAGGCCGCGTCGCGAACCCGCTGTTATCGCTATTCCTGGTCATAATGCGCGCCGCCGAAACCACGTTGTATGTTCCCTTCCCATACCGATCGCACGTGAGATAGCGGTGGATAGAGTGCGAAGCATGCCTGAACTCCGCTATCCCACGGCCGAGCGCCTCGACCTCGTCGAGAACCTGCACGGCCGCCCCGTCTCCGACCCCTACAGGTGGCTGGAAGACCCCGAATCCGCTCCGACCAAGGAATGGGCGGCCGCCCAGGACGCCCTGTTCTCCGAACACAGCGCGCACCTGCCCGGCCGGGACCGGTTCGCCGCGCACGTGCGCGAACTGATGGGCGCCGGCAGTGTGGGCGCCCCCGTGTGGCGCGGGGAGCGCCGCTTCTCCGGGCGCCGGACCGCCGACCAGGAGCACCCCGTCCTGTACGTGCGGGACGGCGACGGCCCCGAGCGCGTCCTGATCGACCCCGGGGCGCTGGACCCCTCCGGGCTGACCACGCTGGACGCCTGGAAGGCCGACCCGTCCGGGCGGCTGCTCGCCTACCAGCTGTCCGAGGGCGGGAACGAGGAGTCCGTCCTGCGGGTCATGGACGTGGACTCCGGGGAGGTCGTCGACGGCCCCATCGACCGGGCCCGGTACACGCCCGTCGCGTGGCTGCCGGACTCGTCGGCGTTCTACTACGTGCGCAAGCTGCCGCCCGAGCAGGTCCCCGAGGACGAGCAGGACTACCACCGGCGCGTCTACCTGCACCGGCTGGGCACCCCCGCCGACGAGGACGTGCTGATCTTCGGCGAGGGCCGGGACAAGACCGAGTACTTCGGGGTGGCGGTGAGCCGGGACGGCCGCTGGCTGGTGCTCGACGCCTCCAAGGGCACCTCCGCGGACACCGACCTGTGGCTGGCCGACCTGTCCCGGAGCCCGCACGAGGCGCCCGCCTGGGTGAGCGTCCAGGAGGACGTCGCCGCGGCGCTGTCCGCGCACGTGGGCCGGGACGGCAGGCTGTACCTGTTCACCGACCGGGACGCCCCGCGCGGACGCCTGTGCGTCGCCGACCCCGAGTCGCCCGGGTTCGAGAACTGGCGCACACTCGTCGCCGAGGCCGACGACGCCGTGCTGGAGGACTACGCGATCCTGGACGGCCCCGGGCTGGAGCGCCCCGAGCTGCTGGTCTCCTGGACCCGGCACGCCATCGGCGAGGTCACCCGGCACGACCTGGCCACCGGGGAGTTGCTGGGCACGCTGCCGCTGCCCGGGCTGGGCAGTGTCGGCGGCCTGCTGGAGCGCCCCGAGGGCGGGCACGAGGCCTGGTTCGGCTACACCGACAGCACCACCCCGTCGGCGGTGTACCGCTACGACGCCGGCAGCGGCACGGTGGACCTGTGGGAGAGCGCCCCCGGCTCCGTCACCGTGCCCGACGTGAGGGTGGAGCAGATCGCCTACACCTCGAAGGACGGCACCACCGTCCGGATGCTGGTGATGGCGCCCGCCGCCCCGGCCGACGGCCCGCGGCCGACCATCCTGTACGGGTACGGCGGCTTCCGGATCTCCCTCACCCCCGGCTACTCGGCGACCGCCCTGTCCTGGGTGCGGGCCGGCGGGGTGTACGCCGTGGCCGGGCTGCGCGGCGGCCTGGAGGAGGGCGAGGAGTGGCACCGCGGCGGCATGCTCGCCGACAAGCAGAACGTGTTCGACGACTGCGCCGCCGCGGCCGAGCACCTCATCGCCACCGGGGTCACCGACCCCGACCACCTGGCGATCATGGGCGGCAGCAACGGCGGCCTACTGGTCGGGGCGATGGTCACCCAGCGGCCGGAACTGTTCGCGGCCGCGGTGTGCTCGGCCCCGCTGCTGGACATGGTCAGGTACGAGCGGTTCGGGCTGGGCCGGCTGTGGAGCGTGGAGTACGGCAGCGCCGAGGACCCCGAACAGCTGGGGTGGCTGCTGGGCTACTCGCCGTACCACAACGTGCGCGAGGGCACCCGGTACCCGGCCGTCCTCTTCACGGTGTTCGACAACGACACCCGGGTGGACCCGCTGCACGCCCGCAAGCTGTGCGCGCAGTTGCAGTGGGCGACCTCGGCGCCGGTCGGGGAGCGGCCGGTGCTGCTGCGCCGGGAGGCCGAGGTGGGGCACAGCACCCGCTCGGTGAGCCGAAGTGTGGAGCTGAACGCCGACCAGTTGGGGTTCCTCGCCCACCACCTGGGCCTGCGCGTGGACTGACCCGGGCCGGGCGCACCCCGGGCCCG
>NZ_JBJJBV010000194.1:0-13102 GCF_045446735.1 Nocardiopsis protaetiae | reverse complement strand
CGGACCGGGTGGTCGACCGGGCGCCGGGTCAGGCGCGGCGGGCCAGGTGGCGGCTGATCACCAGGCGCTGGATCTGATTGGTGCCCTCGACGATCTGCAGGACCTTGGCCTCGCGCATGTAGCGCTCGACCGGGAAGTCGCGGGTGTAGCCGTAGCCGCCGAAGACCTGCACGGCGTCGGTGGTGGCCTTCATGGCGGTGTCGGTGGCGATGAGCTTGGCCATGGCGGCCTGCTCGGAGAAGGCCAGCCCGGCGTCGCGGCGGCGGGCGGCGGCCAGGTACAGCTCGCGGGAGGCGGCGATCTGGGCGGCCATGTCGGCGAGCATGAAGCCGACCCCCTGGAAGTCGCCGATGGCGGAGCCGAACTGGCGGCGCTCCCGGGAGTAGGCCAGGGCGGCGTCGAGGGCGGCCTGGGCGAGGCCGACGGCGCAGGCGGCGATGCCCAGGCGGCCGGAGTCCAGGGCCGACAGGGCGATGCCGAACCCCTTGCCCTCCTCGCCGATGAGGGCGTCGGCGCCGACGCGGACGTCGTCGAAGAGGACGCCGGCGGTGGTGGAGGAGCGCATGCCCATCTTGCGTTCGGGCGCGGCCGCCGACAGGCCCGGGGTGCCCGCCGGGACGTGCAGGCAGCTGATGCCCCGGGCGCCGGAGTCGGGGGCGCCGGTGCGGGCGAACAGGGTGTAGTGGTCGGCCTCGCCGCCGTGGGTGATCCACGCCTTGGCCCCGTTGACCAGGTAGCCCTCACCGTCGCGCTCGGCGCGGGTGGTCATGGCCGCGGCGTCGGAGCCGGAGGCGGTCTCCGACAGGCAGTAGGCGCCCAGCCGGTCGCCGCCGAGCATGGCGGGCAGGTGCTCGGCCCTCTGGGCGGCGGAGCCGAAGGCGGCCAGGGGGTAGCAGGACAGGGTGTGGACGCTGACGCCCAGCCCGACGGCGAGCCAGCCGCGGGCGAGTTCCTCCACGACCTGGAGGTAGACCTCGTAGGGCTGGCCCCCGCCGCCGTACTCCTCGTCGTAGGGCAGGCCGAGCAGCCCGGTCGCGCCCAGGGTGCGGAACAGGTCGCGGGGGAAGGCCCCCTCCTCCTCGTCCCGGGCGGCGCGCGGGGCGAGCTCCTTGTCCACGAGTTCCCGGGTCAGTTCCAGGAGCTGTTCCGCCTCGGCTGTGGGCAGCATGCGTTCGACCGCCATGAGTTCTCTCCACCGGTTCCGCGCCATTCCCCGGGATCTTCCGCGGGAATGTAGTAGGACGTCCAACTATATAGTGATGCAGGGCACCCTACCCCATGGCGACACGCGCCCCGGCGGGCGGCCCTTGGACACCGGGGCCCCAGGGGCCGGACGGGGGTGCACGGCGTGTTCGGCCCCGACCGGTCGTGGAAGGCATCTGTACAGCGGCGCCCGGAGCGCCTAGATTCCACGCCATGCCCCCTTGCAGACGCCCGCAGGAGAACGGCGGTCCCCGCGCCCCCGGCGCGCCCGCGCCCGGCGCCCGCCCCTGGCGTGCACCGGAGCCCCGCCCGCCCCGCGGGGGCGCGTTGTACAGTCGACCATGGCCGTTGGGCGGCGCGACCGGCACGGCACCCCGACCACTGTCCGACGGCCGGCACAGGAGGCCCTGATGGATCTCGAACTCCGCCATCTGCGCACCATCTGCCTCCTGGCCGACACCGGAAGCGTCACCAAGGCGGCCGCGGCGCTCTCCACCTCCCAGCCCGCGCTGACCACCCAGCTCCAGCGGATCGAGCGCGAGGTGGGCGGCGCCCTGTTCCACCGGGGCCGCTCGGGGGTGCGCCCGACGGAGCTGGGCGAGTTCGTGCTGGTGCGCGCCCGCGCGGTCCTGCTGTCCATGGACGACCTGCTGCACGACATCACCGCGCGCGGGTCCTCGCCCACCACGCTGCGCGTGGGCGGGGTGGGACCGCTGGCGATAGACCTGGCGTCGCGGCTGCCGGAGGTCTTCCCGAACGTGCCGGTCCACGTGCGCACCGAGTACTCCCCCAAGCTGGTCACCGACCTGGTCCGGGCGGGACGGCTGGACCTGGGCACCACCATCGACTACGTGGACCGGGACCTGTCCACGGACGGGCCGCTGTCGTGGGCGATGCTCGCGGTGGAGCCGCTGCACGTGGCCCTGTGGGCCGACCACCCGCTGGCGGGCAAGCCGACGGTGGCCCTGGGCGACCTGGCGGACAGCCCCTGGGCGCTGACCCCGCCGGACGGCACCGGCTGGCCGGAGTGCTTCTACCTGGCCTGCCAGCGCGCCGGGTTCACCCCGCAGGTGCCCTACCGGCTCTACGAGCGCTCGGAGATCCGCGACCTCATCGCCCGGCGCCGGGCGATCGCCCCCTGCCAGTCGGACTTCGACGCCGGGGAGGACGTGGTGATCCGCAGGCTGGAGGGCGAGCCGATCCAGCTGCGGCACCTGCTGGTCTGGCGGCGCGACAGCGCGGTCAACGGCGCCTCCGACGACATCGCGCGCCTGGCCCGCGAGATCCTGGGGCGGGCGCCGCAGCCGGGACGGCCCGGGGCGTGAGGCGGCGGGCGGACGCCCGAAACACGTAGGGAACACCGGGGGTCCGGTGGCCGTGGGGCCACCGGGCCCCGTGTCGTGTTCTGAGGTTCCGCCGCGGCCGACTGTGGACACTGGCAACATCACGAGTTCACTCAAATACCACCCGTAACGGCCTGAACCTGTTACCGGTGGTCTCATGCCCGCGTATGGTGTTTACTCACGAGTAACGTACCGGCTAGTAGGTATCCCCTGCTCGTACCGGCCACGGCCTCGTTCCCCCATTGGGCCACTCACGCCCGCTCCGTGAAGGTCACAACGAAGT
This sequence comes from Nocardiopsis protaetiae, assembly GCF_045446735.1. Classification (NCBI taxonomy): domain Bacteria; kingdom Bacillati; phylum Actinomycetota; class Actinomycetes; order Streptosporangiales; family Nocardiopsidaceae; genus Nocardiopsis; species Nocardiopsis protaetiae. Next base: position 10,273 of record NZ_JBJJBV010000194.1, on the reverse strand, counting down.
CCAGGACAGCACCATGCGACCACTGAGAACGATCGCCTCGGCACTGGCCGTCGCGGTACTCGCCACCTCCTGCGCGGAGGGGACGAGCACGGACGACGCGGCCGGGGATCTCGCCGCCCAGACCCGGGGGGTCACCGACGACGCGATCATCATCGGCACGCACCAGCCACTCACCGGACCGGCCTCCCCCGGTTTCCGGCACGTGTCCACCGGCGCCCGCGCCGTGTTCAACTACATCAACGACAACGGCGGCATCCACGGCCGCCGCATCGAATACCAGGTCCAGGACGACGCCTTCGACCCGTCCCGGACCGTCGAGGCCACCCGCACCCTGATCGACGACCAGGAGATCTTCGCGATGCTCGGCGGGCTGGGCACGCCCACCCACGAGGCCGTCATCGACGAGATCAACGAGGCGGGCGTGCCCGACCTCTTCGTCTCCTCCGGCGCCCTGTCCTGGGACCAGCCGGACGTCTACCCCTACAGCTACGGCTTCCAGGTGGACTACTCCCGGGAGGCCAAGATCCAGGGGAGGTACATCTCCGAGAACTTCCCCGGTGACAAGGTCGGCCTGCTCTACCAGAACGACGACGTCGGCCCCTCCTCCCAGGCCGGGCTGGAGCAGTACCTCACCGACGAGATCGTCTCCTGGGAGTCCTACGACCCCGGGGTCCCCGAACTCGCCGGACAGATCTCCTCCCTGAAGAAGGGCGGCGCCGAGGTCGTCGTGTGCCACTGCATCCCGGCCTTCCTGGGCCTGGCGATCCTGGAGGCCGCCGCCATCGGCTACGACCCGCAGTGGATCGCGCCCAGCTTCGGCGGCGACGTGCAGATCGTGTCCGCCCTCATCGAGGAGTACGCGCAGGGCACCCCGGCCGAGGACATCCCGACGGAGATGTTCCTGGACGGGCTCATCATCACCGCGTTCCTGCCGATGGCGGCCCAGCGCGACGATCCGTGGACCGAGTTCTTCCTGGAGATCCACGAGGAGTACAACGCCGACACCCCGTTCACCGACACCACGGTCTACGGCATGGTGCAGGCGGTCCTGCTCGCCCAGGTGCTCATGGAGACCGGGCCCGACCTGACCCGCGACTCCCTCATCGAGACCCTGAACTCGCGCGAGTGGACCGGGCCGGGGCTGGTGCCCTTCTCCGCCTCCGCGACCGACCACAGCGGTTACAACGGCGTCATGGTGGTCCAGCACAACGCCGGTGAGAACCCGAAGGTCCTCCAGGAGCCGATGGTCACCGACAGCGACGGCGGGGAGATCCTGCCGTTCGAGATGGAGCGGCCCACCCCCGACGAGGTGGCGATCTTCGGCGGCGCGGACTCCTGACCCGCCGCACGGGAGGGCGGGAGGGGAGACCCCGACGGCCTCACCTCCCGCCCTCCCGGCGTTCGGGGCGGTCCGCTCAGGTCTGGTCGGGCCGGGGGTCGCGATGGGCGCGCACCCACCACAGCAGACCCAGCAGACCGGCCAGCGCGACCCCGGCGAGGGCCGCGGGCAGCCCCAGGTCCGCTCCCCCGGACCCGAGCAGCACCATCGCCGCGGTCGCCGGGATCCCGCCCACCAGCGTCCCCAGCAGGAACGGCGCGACCCGCATCCGGGTGAGGCCGCACCCGTAGTTGACGACCTGGTAGGGGATCACCGGCAGCAGCCGCAGCTGGAGCACGGCCTTGAACGCGTGCTCCCCGGCCACGGTGTCCAGCCGCGCCCGCGCACCCGCGGGCAGCAGCCCGGCCACCGTGTCCCCGGCGACGTACCGGGCGACCGCGAACTGCACCAGCGCCGCGGCCACCCCGCCGGCCAGGGCCAGCGGCAGGCCCGCCACCAGACCGAAGAGCAGCCCCGCGGCGAGGTTCAGCGCGGGCCGGGGCACCAGCGCGAACACCGCGACCGTGTACAGCAGCAGGTAGGCGGCGGGGGCGGCCGGACCGGCCGCCTCGATCCAGGCGCGCACCTGCGCCGGTTCGGGCCCGTGGACCAGGGCGGCAAGCAGCGCCGCCGCCCACACCACCACGAGCACCGCCCGCACCCGTCCCCCGCGTCCGTTCACCACGGCAGACTACGCCGCGCCCGGGCCGGTCACGCCTCCTCCAGCCGGGGGAACACCACCTTGTTGAGGATGATCGTCAGCGCCGCGGCGACCGGGATCGCCAGCAGCGCACCCACCAGGCCCATCATGGCGCCGCCGACCAGGGCCGCGGTGATGTTGGCGGTCGGCGAGACGTGCACGGCCCGGCGCATGACCCGGGGCGAGATCACATAGCTCTCGATCTGCTGGTAGACGAGGAAGAAGGCCAGGGTGAACAGCCCCAGCCAGGGATCCACCACCAGCATGGCCAGCGCGGCCGCCAGCGCGCCGATCGTGGTGCCCACCAGCGGGATGAGCGCCGTCACGCCCACCACCAGGCCCAGGGTCAGCGCGTAGGCGGACCCCACCGCCCACAGGAACAGGAACGCCACCAGTCCGGTGAACGCCGCCACCACCAGCTGCCCGGCGATGAACGCGCCGATGCGCAGCACGATCTCGTCGCCGATCTCGCGCACCCCGCCGCGCCGCGAGCGCGGCACCAGCCGGTAGCAGACGTCGAGGATGCCGTGCAGCGACGCCATGAAGAACAGGGTGAGGATGAAGATCGTGAACGAGGCCACCAGGGAGTTGACGACCACCTGTCCCACCCCGACCAGGCCGCCGAACAGCTGCCGCCCCACGTCGGGGTCGACGACCGCCCCCTGCAACTTGTCCAGCAGGTCGTAGCGCTCTTCCAGGTCGGCGAAGAAGGCGTTCCTCTGGAGGTCGTCGATCATCGCGGGCAGGCCCGCGACCAGGCTGGTGATCTGGGCGCTCAGCGGCGGGACGATCGCCCAGACGAACACGGCGACGAACGCCACCAGGGCCAGGCACACGGTGAGGATGGCCGCCCACCGCGGCATGCGGGCACGGGAGTGCAGGAACTCGATCATCGGGTTGAGCCCGACGGCGAGGAAGAGCGCCACCAGGATGTAAACGAGCACCCCGCGCACGCCCACCAGCGCCTGCACCATCAGCCAGGCGGCGAGCACGCCCAGGGCTCCGACGAACCCGATCCGGAAGTACCCCGGGCGGCGGGCCGGGGGCTCCAGGACGACCTCCGTCACCGTCGGCTCCCGCGGCGGTTCCGGCTCGTCCCGCACCTCCGGCTCCGCTCGCCCCGGCCGCCCCTCCCGCGGCTCGGGCTCCCCGCCGTTCGGCTCCGCCGGTTCTCCGTCGCTCATGCCTTCTCCGTCTCCGTCCCCAGGGGAACGCGCAGGGTGAACAACGCACCGCCGAGCAGATCGCTGTGCCCGGCCCTCAGGGTGCCCCCGTAGGCCTTCACGATCTCCCGGGAGATGGCCAGGCCCAGGCCGCTGCCCTCGGGGTCGAGCTCGCGCGATTCGCGCAGCCGGGCGAACCGCTCGAAGATCCGCTCGCGGTCGGCCTCGGGGACGCCCGACCCGTCGTCGTGCACCTCTACCACCGCGCACCCCTCGGTGTCGTCGCGGTCGACGACGATGTCGATCCGCTCCTGGGCGTGGCGCTCGGCGTTGGCGACCAGGTTGGTCAGCACACGGGTCATCCGCAGCCGGTCCATGCACACCGGGACCTCGCCCCGGGTGTGGACGTGCAGGTCGACCACCTCCTTGCGGGCCCCGAACTCCTTCTGCACCAGGACGGCGAGGTCGAAGGGCTCCCGGGAGGCCGCCAGGTCGGTGTCCAGGCGGGCGAGTTCGAGCAGGTCCGAGACGATGTTCTCCAGGCGCTCGGTGTCCGAGAGCAGGCTGGTCAGGAGCCGTTCGCGCTCGCGGGGGTCGGGCCGGGGGTCGGACAGCTCGACCTCCAGCTTGGCGCGCATCCCGGCGATGGGGTTGCGCAGCTCGTGGGAGGCGTCGGAGACGAACCTGCGCTGGCGGGTGACGGCCTCCTCCAGCCGGTCGAGGCTGGCGTTGGCGGTACGGGCCAGGTGGGCGATCTCGTCGTGGGTGCGCGGGACCCGGAGCCTGCGGTGCAGGTCGGTGGCGGAGATGGCCTCCATCTGGTCGCTGATCAGCTCCACCGGCCGCAGCGCGCGGCCCACCCCGAACCAGATGACCAGCGCGGTGACGGTGAGCAGCCCGGTGCCCGACCCGATCAGCACCATCTCCAGGGTGCCGCTGGCCAGGATGTAGGGGGCGTGGGCCGCGCCCAGCACCATGACGTCGCCGTAGGCGGAGTCGGCGAGGGCGTACCCGACCACCAGGTAGCAGTCACCGGGGCGGTCCCCGAGGTGCTCCGTGCAGATGACGGTGTCGAGCCGGAAGCCGCCGCGGCGGGGCTGCTCGGTGGTCAGCGCGGGCAGCCCGCGCAGGGTATCGCTGGCGGCGAGCACCTCGCCGGTGTCCCACTGGACGACCTGCAACCGCCGGATCGGGTCGGAGTCCGGGATCTTGTGGCCCGGATAGCGCTCGGTGGCGACCTGCTCGACGACGTGGCGGGCGGCCATGGCCGCCCGGTCCCGGGCCTGGTTGGTGATGAGGTCGCGCAGGAGGAGGATGGACGCGGCCAGGCCGCCGGAGACGACGATCACGAGCACGACCACGGCCCCCGCGGTGACCCGGCCTCTGATCGACCGGGGACGCACACGGTTCCAGATCCGCCTGAGGCCACCGCTCCTGTCCGACACTCGCCCATTGTCACCCGCCGTGGCCGTGAAGCGCCGAATTGGGCCCAGTGTGGCGCCGTGGGCGCACGGTCCGTGACCAGCGCCTCGACCCGGGGTGACGCGGCCGCCCCGGGCGGCGGGACGTCACTCGTAGGGGTCCGGCGGGTCGGTCACCTCCTCCAGTTCGGTGACGGTGAACCGGTGCTCGCCGACGTCGTAGAGCTCCCCCTCGGGCTCCACCCAGGTGCCCCGGACCGTCCACCAGCTGTCCGCCTCGGGGACGGGGCCGTCGGTGATCAGCACCTTGTTGACCACGGCGTCGGCGGCGCAGCAGGCCATCTGGAGCCGGGCCAGGTACCAGCCGTCGTCGGCGGGGACGGCGAACCCGGTGAGCTCGACGGTGCGCCCGGCCAGCGCGCGGTCCTCGTCGATCCAGGCCCGCATGACGAACTGGCGCAGCTCCAGGGGGACGACCTCGCCGGGGGCCGCCTCCTCCAGGCCGTCGTCGAACCGCCCGGACCGCTCCCGGTCGGGCGGTGGCGCGGAGGACTCCGAGGCGGTGCTCTGCACGGTGTAGGAGCCGAGCGCGGGCGGGGCGACCACGAACACGGCCAGGACCGGGAGCAGCAGCAGCCAGGCCACCCGCGGGGCGCGGGAGTGGTCGTGCCCGTGGTCGTCGCCGTGCCCGTAGGCCGCGGCGACGGCCTCGTCGTCCCCGGCGTGCGCGTGGTGCGCGTGCTCCTCCTCGGCCTCCCCGCGCAGTTCGGCGACGACCAGCCACACGCCCAGCACCGCCATCACCACCCCGGCGGCGATGAGGAACGGCCCGAAGGCGGGCTTGACCCAGTTGAGGTACATGCTGGTGGGCACGGTGGCGGTGAGCGCCGCGGCACCCAGCAGCACCAGCACGAGCCCTTGCGCGATGCGGTTCACAGGATCAGTCCTCCGATCAGGAAGGTGGCCGCCAGGGCGACGATCAGGCACAGGGGGACGAAGCGCGCCACGAACCGCCAGCCGAACACGCCCGCCTGCATGGCGATGAGCTTGAGGTCGACGATGGGGCCCACGACCATGAACGCCAGCTTGGCGGTGGGCGAGAAGTCGGTGAGGCTGAGCGCGACGAACGCGTCGGCCTCGGAGCAGATCGACAGCAGGATAGCCAGCAGCGCGAGCACCAGCACCGAGACGACCGGCATGCCCGCCACGGTCAGCAGCCACTCCCGGGGGACCATGACGTTGATGGTGGCGGCGGCCAGGCCGCCGACGACCAGGTAGCCGCCGGCGTGCATCATGTCGTGCACCATCGACTCGCGGAAGACCCGCCACTTGGACTCGCCCGGGTGGGACGGCCGGGAGGGCAGGCGCAGCCACTCGGTGCGGCCGAAGCGCACCCAGATCCAGCCGATGACGACCGCGGCCAGCAGCGAGGCGGTGAACCGGGCGAGCACCATCTCCGGCTGCCCGGCGAAGGCCACGGCGGTGGCGATCATGACGACCGGGTTGATGGAGGGCGCCGCCAGCAGGAAGGTGAGCGCGGCGGCGGGGGCGACCCCGCGCCGGATCAGGCTCCCGGCGATGGGCACCGACGCGCACTCGCAGCCCGGCAGCAGCGCCCCGGACAGCCCGGCCACCGGGACCGCCCGGCTCGCCTTGCTCGGGATGAACCGCTGGTAGGCGGAGGCGGGCACGAACGCGGTGAGCGCCGCCGACAGCGCGACCCCGAACACCAGGAAGGGCAGCGCCTGGAAGCAGATGGCGGTGAAGATGGTCGCCCAGGTCAGGAACGCCGGCCCGGTGAGCTGGTCGGAGAGCCAGGCGTGGCCGACGGCCATCGCGGTGATGAGCGCCGCGAACAGCCAGACCGTTCCGGTGCGGCGCCCGGTGCGGCGCCCCCAGTCGTCGGGGGGCAGCTCGCCGTCCCGTGCGGGGGCGAACGGGTCGCCGGGCGGGGGCTCGTCCCCGTGGGTGTGCTGGGGTGTGGTCCGTTCGGACACGGTGGCACTCCGTGATGGGTCGGGTGGGTCTTCGGGCATAGTACCGAAAACCGTTTTCACTCGGGCCTGCCGGAGCGGACCTGTGGAGAACCCCGTCAGAACAGGTCGCGGGTGGGGTACGTGCCGTGCCGGGCGGCGTCGAGCGGCGCGCCCCACAGCCGGGAGAGCAGGACCGTGGCGGCCGGTGCCCGAATTCTATCCCTTGGTTCCCGGGCCACCGGGAGGATCGGCACGACCCGCGTATCGGCGGCGCCCGGTCCCGCGGTTCAAGGGCGTCAGTCGTCGCGGCGGTCCCCGTCCGCGGGCCCCTCGGACCCCTCCCCCGGCCGGTCGTCGTGCTCGGCCAGGGCCTCGGCCGGGTCGGCCGGGGCCGAGCCCTCGCTGCGGTCCACGTCCCGGGGCAGTGCCCCGCCGGGCTCGCCCCAGCACTGGACCCCGCGCAGGTCGGGCATCTTGGACAGGGTGAACTGCGGGTCCAGCCCGTTGCGCAGCTGGCGGCTGTAGTCGGCCAGCAGGCGGAACGCGATCGCCGACAGCGGTGCCAGCGCCAGCAGGTTGACGGTGGCCATGAGGCCCATCGCGATGTCCGCGATGTTCCACACGACCGTGAGCGGGGCGACGCTGCCCAGGAAGACCGCCGCCAGCACCGCGTAGCGGAAGTACGTCATGTGCTGCGGGTTCGCGTCCAGGAACCCCAGGTTGGACTCGCCGTAGTAGTAGTTGCCCAGTACCGACGTGTACGCCAGCAGGAACAGGATCACCGTGAGCGCGTGCAGGGACCAGCCGCCCAGGGTGCTCTCCAGCGCCCGCTGGGTGACCTCGGCCCCGGCCTCCTTCTCGAAGTCGGGCCCGTAGACCAGGATGATGAACGCGGTCACCGAGCACACGAGCCAGGTGTCGAAGTACACGCCCAGGGTCTGCACCAGCCCCTGCTTGGCGGGGTGGGAGACCGAGGCGGTGGCGCCGGCGTTGGGCGCCGAGCCCAGGCCCGCCTCGTTGGAGAACATGCCCCGGCGCATCCCCTGGAGGATCGCGGCCCCGGCCCCGCCCGCCACGAACTCGCGCAGCCCGAACGCCCCGGCGAAGATGTCGCCGATCACCCGGGGCAGCTCCTCGGCGTTGAGGGCGACGACGGCCGCGCCGAGCAGGATGTACAGGATCGCCATCAGCGGGACCAGGGCCTGGGCGACGACGGCGATGCGGCGCACCCCGCCGAAGATGACGGCGGCGGTCAGGCCCACCAGGCCCAGGCCGATGATGGCGCTGAGGACCCAGCCGTTGGGGACGCCCAGGTCACCGGCCGAGGTGGAGATGGCGCCGGTGATGCTGTTGGCCTGCACCGAGTTGAAGATCAGGCTGAAGGTGACGGTGATGACGACCGCGAACAGCACGCTCATCCACCGGTTCTCCAGGCCGTACCGGATGTAGTAGGCGGGACCGCCGCGGAAGCCCGTGTCGGTGCGCACCTTGTACAGCTGGGCCAGGGTGGACTCCACGAACGCGGCCGCGCCCAGGACGCAGGACATCGCCCACATCCAGAAGATCGCCCCCGGCCCGCCGAGCATGATCGCCGTCGCCACGCCCACGATGTTGCCGGTCCCCACCCGCGAGGCCGCCGAGAGCGCGAAGGCCTGGAAGGAGGAGATCTCCTTGCCGCCGTCGGGCGCGGTGCCGGGGCTGCTGCGCAGGACCCGGAACATCTCGGGGAACAGCCTCAGCTGGACGACTCCGGAGCGGACCGTGAAGTACAGGGCCAGCAGGACCAGCAGGGGGATGAGGAAATAGCTCCAGAAGACGTCGTTGACGGCGACGAGAAAGGTGTTGAGGACGGGCACGCGCTTCCCTTCCGGCGGCCGGGTGGCCCCGCTGACGACACCGGGGTCTCCCGCCACTGTCCATCGCGGCCCGGCCGGGGCGGGATACGGACACGCGAAAACGCGGTAAAGGACCGTAATGGGCACGCCACACAGGGCGATCACCCATATCGGGACGTCCACATATGGCGCATGTGACCATGGTCACGTCCGGTCGGCGTCTCTACCGTTCCGAGCATGAGCACGACCACCCCAGACCCCACCGCTGCGAAGCGCACCCCCTTCATGCGGGTGGTGACCGCGAGCCTGATCGGCACCACCATCGAGTGGTACGACTTCTTCCTCTACGGTTCGGCCGCCGCCCTCGTCTTCAACCACGTCTTCTTCCCCGAGTCCGACCCGCTGGTCGGCACCATGCTGGCGTTCACCACCTACGCGGTCGGGTTCGTCGCCCGCCCGCTGGGCGGGCTCGTCTTCGGCCACTTCGGCGACCGGATCGGCCGCAAGCAACTGCTGGTGCTGAGCCTGCTGCTGATGGGCGGGGCGACCTTCGCGATCGGCCTGCTGCCGACCTACGCCGCCATCGGCGTGGCCGCCCCGCTGCTGCTGACCCTGCTGCGCGTCGTCCAGGGGTTCGCGCTGGGCGGCGAGTGGGGCGGCGCGGTCCTGCTGGTCGCCGAACACGGCAGGCCGGAGCACCGGGGCTTCTGGGCCTCCTGGCCGCAGGCGGGCGCGCCCGGCGGCAACCTGCTGGCCACCGCCGTACTGGCGGTCCTGGCCGTGACCCTGCCCGACGAGGCCTTCCTCGACTGGGGCTGGCGCATCCCGTTCCTGCTGTCCGGGGTGCTGGTCCTCATCGGCCTGTGGGTGCGCCTGGCCGTGACCGAGTCCCGGGTGTTCCAGGAGGCGCGGGCCCGCGCCGAGGAGTCGGGCGAGCAGGAGCGGGCGCCCATCATCGGGGTGCTGCGCCACCACTGGCGCGAGGCGCTCGTCGCGATGGGCGTGCGGATGGCCGAGAACGTCTCCTACTACGTCGTCACGGCGTTCATCCTGGTCTACGCGACCCAGCAGGCCGACATGCCCAAGGGCCTGGTGCTGAACTCGGTGCTCATCGCCTCGGCGGTGCACCTGGTGACGATCCCGCTGTGGGGCGCCCTGTCGGACCGGCTGGGGCGCCGCCCGGTGACGGCGCTGGGCGCGGCCGGGGTCGCCGTGTGGGCGTTCGCGTTCTTCCCGCTGATCGACACCGGCGCGTTCTGGGCGGTGACGCTGGCCGCGACGGTGGGCCTGGTGCTGCACGGCGCCATGTACGGCCCGCAGGCGGCGTTCTTCTCGGAGCTGTTCAGCACGCGGATGCGCTACTCGGGCGCGTCGGTGGGCTACCAGCTGGCGTCGATCGTGGCGGGCGGGGTGGCCCCGCTGATCGCGACGGCCCTGCTGGCGGCGTTCGGGACCAGCCTGCCGATCTCGGTGTACGTGGCGGTGATGGGCGCGCTCACGCTGGTGGCGGTGTGGGCGTCGCGGGAGACCCGCGGCCGTTCCCTGGACTGATCGGCGCCCGGGCGCTTCCGTCCGAGAGGAGTCCCTACCCCCGGTAAGGGCCCGGGCCCGGCAGGATCACCTGCCGGGCCCGGGTCGTTCGGGTGCCTCGCTCAGTACTGGCGGGCGGAGTCGAAGCGCTCGCCGCCCCGGCGGTCGCCGCGGTAGCCGCCCTCACGGCGGTCACCGCCGCGGAAGCCGCCCTCGCTGCGGGGACGGTCGCTGCCGCGGTAGCCGCCCTCGCTGCGCGGACGGTCACTG
>NZ_JBJJBV010000193.1:0-13069 GCF_045446735.1 Nocardiopsis protaetiae | reverse complement strand
CCCGCCCCTCCTCCCTTCCCCTCCCCGGGCCCGTGGTCGAACGCGCTTCAGCCCTTGACGGCGCCCTGCACCAGCCCGGAGGCCAGCCAGCGCTGCACGATGACGAAGAAGACCATGACCGGCAGGGTGATGAGGGTGGAGGCGGCCATGACGTGCCCCCACTCGTTGGCGTACTCGCCGAAGAACTGCCGCAGGCCCACCGCGACGGTGTACTTCTCGCTCTGCTGCATGAACGTCAGGGCCAGCACGAACTCGTTCCAGGCGATGATGAACGAGAAGATCGCGGTCGCCACCAGGCCGGGCGCGACCAGCGGGAACAGCACCTTCCAGAACATGACCGGCCAGGAGGCGCCGTCGATGTAGGCGGCCTCCTCGACCTCCTTGGGCACGGCGGCCACGAACCCGCGCATCATCCACACCGCGAGCGGCAGCGACAGGGCGATGTAGACGATGCCCAGGCCCAGCACGGTGTTGAGCAGGTGGAGGTCGCGGACCTGGAGGAAGAGCGGGATGACCAGGGCCTCCAGCGGGACCATCTGGACCACGAGGATCAGCACCAGGATCGCGGTGCGGAACCGGAACCGGAACCGGGACACGGCCACGGCGGCCAGCAGCGACAGCACGCACGCCCCGGCGACGGTGATGCAGGCGACCGCCAGCGAGTTGAGCATGTACGTCCCGAAGTCGCCCTCGGTCAGGACGTGGACGAAGTTGTCCAGGGTGAGGTCGCGGGGCACCAGCGACCCGACGGCGGAGGTCATCCGGTCGGAGAACGCGCTGGTGAGCATGAAGTAGACGGGGAACAGGGTGAACAGCAGGACGGCGGTCACCCCGGCGGCCCGCCCGGCCGTCCGGGTCAGGCGCAGCGCCCCGCCGCGGCGGCGGGCCAGGCGGACCCGGCGCTCCCAGGCGGCGGTGGCGGCCGCGGCGCGGTCGGCCGCGGTGTCGGCGGAGGCGCTCAACGCAGTTCGTCCTCTCGGAACAGGGCCCGCAGGTAGACCGCGGTGACCGCCAGCAGGAGCAGGGTGAGGACCACGGCGATGGCCGATCCCATCCCGTAGTCCCGCTGCCCGAAGGAGCTCACGTAGGTCCACACGCCCAGGTTGAGCATCTCCGAGCCGCCGACCCCGCCGCCGGGCATCAGGTAGACCTGTGCGAACACCTTGAAGTCCCAGATGGTGGACAGGATGGTGACGACGGCGAACACCGGGCGCAGGACCGGGAAGGTGACGTGCCAGAACCGCTTCCACGCCCCGGCGCCGTCCAGCAGGGCGGCCTCGTGCAGTTCGCGCGGCACGGTGAGCAGCCCGGCCAGGACGGTGACGGCCACGAACGGGAACCCGCCGTGGACCACGTTGAGGACGACGATCGCGTAGAAGAACAGCCGGTCGGCGAACCAGTTGTACCCCTCCGGGCCGAGCAGGCCCGCGCCCTTGAGGAGCTGGGCGACGATGCCGTCGTCGACGTCGAAGATCCACAGCCACACGTAGGTGCCGCTGACGGCGGGCATGGCCCAGGCGACCATGATGCAGGAGACCACGACGACCCGGGTGATCGGGCGCAGCCGGGACAGCAGCAGGGCCACGAGGGTGCCCAGCACCACGGTGGAGACGACCGCGACCACGGCGAACCCCACGGTGTTGGGCAGGGCGACCCGCCACAGGTAGGAGTCCGTGAACAGGGTGACGTAGTTGGCCGGGCCGATGAAGTCCGACTCCCCCGACACCAGGTTGCGCAGCTTGTAGTCGCGGAAGGACAGCCACACGATCCGGGCGAGGGGGAAGAGCAGCAGGGCGGCGATGACCGTCAGGGCGGGGGCGAGCAGCGCCCAGGGCAGCAGTGCGCGGCGCCGCCTCAGGCCGAGGGCGGGAGCGCGCCGCCCCCGGCCGGGCGGGCCGGTCGACGCCCGGAGCCCCGGGTCCGCGCCGCCGACGGCCTGCCCGACCGGTGTTCCCACGTGTGTCAACCTCCGTTGAGGATGCGTTCGATGTCGTCGGCGGCCCGGGTGGTGGCCTCCTCCACCGAGGTGCCGTTGAGGATGGCCTGCTGCATGCCGACCAGGACCTTCTCGGCCTCGACCTGGCTCCAGGCGGGTGCGGTGGGCACGCCCTTGCTCGCCTCGCCCAGCTGGACGGCGTAGGCCTCCAGCACGGGGTCGGCGGAGGCGGTGAAGGTGTCCACGCTGGAGGTCAGACCGGGGAAGAACCCGGTCTGCTCGGCCCAGAGCATCATGTTGTCCTCACCGGTGAGGTGCTCCACGTAGCTCCAGGCGGCCTCCTCGTTGCCGGTGCCCTCGAACACCGACAGCAGCGAGCCCCCGGCGAAGGACGGCGTGTAGGTGCCGGCCTCCGGCCCCGGGATGGGGAAGGAGCCGAGCCTGCCCTCCAGGTCGGGGTTGTTCTCGACGATGGCCTTGGGGTTGGCGCTGCCGAGCAGCGCGATGGCGGCGTTGCCCTCGGAGAACGACTCCATGATGTTGATCTCGTTCCAGTTGACGGCACCGGTGGTGGAGGTGCCGTCCTCCAGGGACAGGCCGGTGAAGAACTCGATGCCCTCACGCGCCTCGGGGGAGTCCACCCCGGACACCCACGTGCCGTCGTCCTCCTGGACGGCGATCTCGCCTCCGCCGCCCCAGATCCACGGCATGACGGAGTACTGGGCGTCGCCCGGCACCGGCAGGGCGATCATGTCCGGCTCGGCCTCCTTGACGGCCAGGGCGGTCTCGCGGAGCTCGTCCCAGGTCTCGGGGACCTCCAGGTCGTGCTCCTCGAACACGTCGGTGCGGTAGACCATGGAGCGGATGGAGGCGTACCAGGGGACGCCGTAGACGCCCTCGTCCAGGCTGCCCATGTCCATGAGGCCGGAGACGTAGAGGGAGGTGTCGACGCCGTAGGCGGACAGGTCGTGCAGGGCCCCGGAGTCGGCGAAGCCGGGGACGAAGGTGTTGCCGAGCTCGATGACGTCGGGCGTGGTGCCGCCGGCGATGGCCGTGGAGATCTTGTCCTGGGCGCCGTCCCACGGGACGAACTCGACCTCGACGTCGATGCCGGTCTCCTCGGTGAAGGCCGTGTTAACCTCGTCGAAGAAGCCGCTCTCGTCGGGGTTGGTGCCCTGCATGATCCACACGGTGAGGGTGTCGGTGTCACCGCCGCTGCCGCCGCCGGTGCCGCCTCCTCCCGTGCACGCGGTCGCGGCCAGGGTCAGGGCAAGCGCGGCTGCGGGGAGCGGAACGTACTTGCGGGTTGGTGTGCGGGCCATCGGCTCGCCTCCCGTTCCTTTCGTGGGTCCCCTCGGGGTTGGTAGGAAACCTACGTAATGAACGGCGTGGAGTGAAGTAAACCACTCCATTTTGTGTCTGAGCTGTTAGGGGACGCCGCCGGGCGCCCCCGGATCCCCGTGGCCGCAGGGGTTCCGGGGAACCCGGGAGAGGCGTGCGACGGGTGACGCCCCGTGGGCGCCCCGCCGCCCCCTCAGTCGGACAGGCCGGTCACCTGGCGCAGGGTGGAGATGAGCTCGGCCCGCTTGTACACCGCCAGGCCGATGGCGGCGGAGAACGCGGCGAGCATGTGGACGTAGACCATGGGGTCGCCGCGGGTGAAGCGCTCGGCGGCCTCCTCCTCGCCCACGGTGTGCGCCTCCCAGGCGGTGGAGACCGCGAACTCCAGCTCCGGCGGGAGCATCTCCGCGACGGTGCGGGCCACGGCCTCCCGGGAGTCGGCGGGCTTCCACACCACCCCGGTCTCCTGGACCCGGCGGCCCAGGAACGCGGAGATGACGCGCAGCTCCGACTGCACCGCCTCGGCGTCGTCGGCCGCCCGCGGGATCGCCCGCTCCAGCTCGTCCCGGTTGCGGTCGGCGTAGGCCGCGATCAGGTCGATCGCGGTGCGCTTGACGTGGTCCGGCTGGTCCGGGACGAGGGGGCCTTCCCCCTCGGCGTTCTCGGTCACGGGCACTCCTCGTACGGTGTGGTGTCCATGATGCCGTGCCCCGGGCCCGAACGGGGCCCGGACAGGCCGGGATCGCCGCGGGCGAACGGCGTTCCCGGCCCCGCCCGGCCCTACTGGAACCGCGGGCGCAGCGGCATGCGGGCGTCGGTGCCGTCCAGCTTGGCGCCCAGGATCTGGTGGAGCTGCACCACGTTCTTCTCGAAGCCGAGCACGCACCCGGCCATGTACAGCCGCCAGACCCGGGCGGTGCCCTGGCCGACCTCGGCGACCGCCGCGTCCCAGTTCCGCTCCAGGTTGGCACCCCAGTGGCGCAGGGTGAGCGCGTAGTGCTCGCGCAGGTTCTCCTGGTGGCGGATCTCGAACCCGGCGTCGTTCATGGCCGTCTGGATCTCGCCCGGCCCCTCCAGCTCGCCGTCGGGGAACACGTAGCGGTTGATGACGCCGTCGGTGTCCATCGGGCGCAGGTCGTTGCGGGGCCGGGTGATGCAGTGGTTGAGCAGCCGCCCGCCCGGCACCAGCTTGTCGTGGAGCGACGAGAAGTAGGCGGGCAGGTTGCGGGCGCCGATGTGCTCGGTGAGGCCGATGGAGCTGATCCGGTCGAAGCCGCCGTCGGGCACGTCCCGGTAGTCCATGTGGCGGACCTCGGCCAGGTCCGACAGCCCTTCCTGGGCGATGCGCTTGGCCGCCCACTCGGCCTGCTCCTTGGACAGGGTGACGCCCAGCGCCTTGACCTTGTGCTCGCGGGCGGCGTGCATGACCATGGCGCCCCAGCCGCAGCCCACGTCGAGCAGGCGCATGCCCGGCTCCAGGCCGAGCTTGTTCGCGACCAGTTCGTACTTGCGGAACTGGGCGCTCTCCAGGGCGCCGTCGTGGGCCGCCACCCGGCCCAGGTCGCCGTCGGCGTCGTCGAAGACCGCGCAGGTATAGGTCATGGACGGGCCCAGGACCAGCTCGTAGAAGGCGTTGGAGACGTCGTAGTGGTGGTGGATGGCCTCGGCGTCGCGCTGCTTGGAGTGGCGCCAGCCCAGTCCGAACAGGCGGCCGCGGGTGACCTCCTGGGGCGGCGGCGCGACCCGGTTGACGAACTTGACCCAGCCCAGCGAGCGGGCGATGGCCGCCAGGTCGCGGGCGGACACGTTGACCCCCTCCGCGAACACGAAGTCCGACATCCGCCGCAGGACGGTGTACATGTCGCCCTCGACGTCCAGGTGTCCGGAGACGTAGGCGCGGGTCAGGCCCAGGGCGTTGGGCGATTGGGCCAGGTAGTTGACCGCGACGGGGGTGCGGACGTTCAGCAGGACGTCGCTGTTCGGGTCTCCGGAGGCACTGCCGTCGTAGGCCGTGAAGCGGATGGGCGCGTCGGTTCCCACGACGCGCTCGAACATCTCGGCGAGCCGCATGTTCTTCTTTCCCTTCCTTCTCGCGGATGCGGCCCGCTCCACGGGTCGCCTCCCGTTTCTGCGTGGGTCATCTGTTGCGCACGCACTTGGCGTACAGGTCGAGCAGCCTCCCGTGGGGGTCGTAGGCGTCTTTGAGGCCGGTGTAGGCCGGGCCGTTGTAGAGCCGCCAGAACTCCTCCTCGGTGTAGAAGGAATCGGAGTACAGCGACTTGTGGCCGTCGAGTTCGGCCACGCGCTCCTCCACCCGCCGGTTGTGGTGGGCGCGGCGCTGGCCGGGCTTCATGTCGACCAGGCCCCAGAAGCCGAAGTTGACGTAGAGGCGGTCGCTCTCCAGCGGGTAGAGCGGCCACACGTGGTCGCCGGGCGCCAGCTCGGACCGGCGGGGCTCCTTCAGGCGCAGCGGGCACATCCAGACCGGGGTCATGCCGATCTCGCCGTGGAAGAAGTCGAGGAACTCGGCGCCGCGCTCCACGCCCACCTCGATGTCCTGGATGAGGGGTTCCTGGGGGCGGCGGCCCCGGTAGTGGTTGAGCAGCCGGGAGAAGGCGGTGCGCCGGTCCCAGGCCACCAGCCTGCGGTAGACGTCGGAGCGCTTGAGGGAGCGCGGCCACAGGGAGCGCACCAGCGGGTTCTGCACGCCGAAGGCGCGCGAGCACCAGAACCAGTCGGTGTCCCAGCGCCACAGGTAGTCGTGGATCGTGAGGTAGTCGCCGGGGCCGTTGTCGGCGTTGGCCTGGATGGAGCGGTAGTAGATCTCCCGGCCGGTGTAGTCGCTCGCCCAGGGCGCCCGGTCGGTGAAGCGGGCCACCGTCAGGTACAGCTCGTCGCGGGAGAAGGCGACGCCGTCGACGAAGTCGACCGGCTGTCCGTCGTGGGAGCGGTCGGCGCAGATGCGGGCCAGGGCGTCCATGGCCGCGGCGGCGTCGTGGAAGCGCAGGTGGCGCAGGTGCACGTACGGGGAGACGGGTTCGAGTTCGATGCGCAGGCGCAGGCTGTAGCCGAGGGTGCCGTAGGAGTTGGGGAAGCCGTGGAAGAGGTCGGCGTGGGCGTTGTCGCGGGTGGCGGTGACGATGTCGCCGGAGCCGGTGAGGATCTCCATCTCCTGGACGGCCTCGTGCGGCAGGCCGTTGCGGAAGGAGGACGACTCGATGCCCATCCCGGTGACGGCGCCGCCCAGGGTGATGGTGCGCAGCTGGGGGACGACGGTGGGCATGAGCCCGTGCGGGAGGGTGGCGGCGACCAGGTCCTCGTAGGTGGTCATGCCGCCGACGTCGGCCAGGCGCTCGACCGGGTCGATGGAGATGACGCCGGCGAAGGCGGAGACGTCGAGGGCGGGGGCGGAGGTGGGTTCGCGGAACCGGAAGAGGTTGGAGGTGGGTTTGGCCAGCCGGACCGGCGCGTCGGAGGGCAGGGACCGGTAGTCGCGGCGCAGCCGGTTGACCGCCGCGATGTGCCGGGCCAGGCCCGTGTCGCCGCCGGAGGCGGTGTCGCTGTTCGTTCCCTGCCGTTGAGGACTCATCCCTGATCCGTTCCCGGTCGTCGGCGTGAGTGAGGCACAGCGTGGAACGGTCGAATCCGGCCGCGATGGGCCGGAAGGGACCGATCCCCTCAGTTCTACCTATGGGTAACGAAGGAAACCACCCCATTTATGTCGTGTCGCGGTGCAAGTGGCCCCTGGAGGGTCCGGGGGCCACGGGTTCGGGCGGGTGTCGGGGGGCCGCGGATAGGATCGGGGTTCATGCGCATCGCTGTCGTAGATTCCGGAATCGGCATGCTGTCCACCGCCGCGGCGCTGTTCGCCGCCCGGCCGGACGCCGAGCTGTACCTGTCCATGGACCCGGACCACATGCCCTGGGGCCCGCGTACCCACGACGAGATCGTGGAGCGCGCCCTGGCCGGTGCGCGGGCCGCCGTAGAGGCGGCGGGGGGCGACGTGGACGCGGTGGTGGTGCCCTGCAACACGGCGTCGGTGCACGGGCTGACGGAGCTGCGGGAGCGGTTCGAGCCGGACGTGCCGGTGGTGGGGACGGTCCCGGCGATCAAGCCGGCGGCGGCCGCGGGCACGCCGATCGCGGTGTGGTCGACCGAGGCGACCACCCGCAGCGAGTACCAGCGGCGGCTGGTGGAGACCTTCGCCCAGGGTGTGGACGTGACCCCGGTGGCGTGCGTCGGGCTGGCGGAGGCGGTGGAGTCGGCCGATCCGGGGCGGATCGCCGCGGCGGTGGCCTACGCGGCGGAGCGCACACCGGGCCGGGTGCGCGGGATCGTGCTGGGCTGCACCCACTACGACCTGGTCGGCGGGGCGATCGCCGAGGCGCTGCGGGCCCGGCCGGACGCCGCGGGCGAGGTGGAGCTGTTCACGGCGGCGGACGCCGTGGCCGCGCAGACGCTGCGCCGTATCGGCGCGGTCCCGGGCACGGGGACCGATGGGGGCGAAGCTGCGGGCGGGGGCGCGGGGCACGGCGGGGGCCGGGTCCGGGTGCTGGCCAGCGGCCGCCCGGCGCGCCTGCCCGCGGCCGCCCTGACCTACCCGGCCGGCCGCGCGCTCGCCGCCGGGGAGCGCTCACCCGCGCGTTAGAGCGGGAACCGGTCGGCGCAGGGCCGCGGACGGGGACGGGGTCCGCGGCGGCGGATCAGCTGTGCGGGGCGAGTGCGGCGGCGGGCTCGGGGGCCAGCACGTCCCCGCCGGGCGCGGGCAGGGCCCCGGCGGCCAGGGTGCGGACCAGGTCGCGCACACCCGCGGTGTCGTTGTCGTGCAGCAGGGTCTCCAGCAGCGACAGCGCGGCGCGCTGGTCGCCGGGCCGTTCGCGGACGTGGCGCCACTGGGGCTCGGTGGCGGCGTCGGAGAGCATCAGGGTGCGGCCGACCTGGCCCAGCGCGGTGAGCAGCAGGGAGTCGTGCGGCCGGTGCTCCAGCGCGGCGTTGACCTGCTCGGCCTGGTTCTCCGGGTCGACCTCCTCGGCGGACTGGGCGCGCAGGAAGTCCAGGATGCGGTCGGGCGGGGCCAGCGGCCGGATGGCGGGCATCGCGGCGATCATGGCGTGCACCTCGGCGAGGTCGCCGCGGATCTCCCCAGTGGTGGAGAGGTCGCCGATGAGGCGTTCGGCGCGGCGGGCGGAGCAGCCCGCCACCCACAGGGCGCCCCGGCCCACGGCCAGGCGGGCCGCGGCCAGGGCGAGCTCGGCGCCGCGCCGGGGCGCGCCCACGCGTTCGAAGTAGCGGGACCAGGTGGTGACGCGCACGCCCAGCCGCCAGTCGTTGCGGACGATGCCCTGGCAGACGAGGTTCTCCACCGCCTCCACCCAGGCCGGGCGCAGGAACGGGTGGGCCTCGGCCTCCTCCACGGTGGGCAGGGGTGCCACGGCGTCGCGGGCCGGGCACTGGCCCAGGCGGGACACCCAGGACAGCAGGCGGGCGCGCTCGAACCGGATGCGGCGGCGCAGGGCGGGCCTGCGCGGGTTGTGCGGCTCCAGCGCGAGCTCGGCCTCCATCCGGTCCAGCACCTCCAGCGCCTGGGTGTGCGCGTCGCGGCGGCGCAGGGCGCGGACCAGGGTGAAGATGCCGTCGGCGCCGAGCAGGGCGGGTCCGGTGGCGGTGTGCTCGTAGCGGCGCAGCTCGGCCTCGGCGCGCTCGGGGTCGTCCTCGTCGATGAGCAGGTGCACCCGGGCCAGGGTGAAGGCGGGCCAGGCGGGGGTGCGCTCCCACCCGGCGAGGTTGCGCGAGGACAGCAGTTCGCGGCGCAGGCCGGTGGTGCCGGCGGCGTCGACGTTGGCGTGGCAGCGGGCCAGGGTCTCCAGGGCGGAGACCGGCAGCGGCCCGTGGACGTGCGGGCCCGGGGCGTCCTCGACGGCGGCGACCGCGCGGGGCAGCGCCCGGCCGCCCTCGGCCAGGGCCGAGACCCGGACCGCCAGCGGCCAGTGGGCCAGGAAGAACAGGGTGGCGGGGCCGAACACCCCGGGCACCTCGGCGTTCTCCGCGCCGGCCTCGGCCACCAGGCGGCGGGCGGTGCGCAGGGCGGAGCGGGCGACCGCCTCGACCTGGACGGCGTCACCCGCCTCCGCCAGCTCGGGCAGGCCGGTGACGGCCTCGGCCAGTTCGACCTGTCCTGCGTTGGCGAGCCGGCGTGCGGTCTCCCCCGCCCACGTCCACATCGGCATCGTTGTCTCCCCCTGTAGTGCCGTGGAAACAGAAAGTAGCAGCCGGTGTGCGGGCCTGTCCGGAAAACGCGTGAAACCGGTGCAGGACAGACGCTCGGGCCCCCGATCGTGAAAGCCGGATCGATAGACTCGGGGCCACCCGAACGCACTATCTCTGATAGGGGACAAGGACACCGATGGGATGGCGAGACCGCTTCGGTTTGCGCAAGGCCAACCGCTCCGGCAAGGCCCGGTTCGACCGCGCCACCGAGGACGGTGACATCAAGGCCCTGATCGAGTTCGCGGAGAACAAGGTGGGGGTGGAGTTCTTCATCGAGCCGGAGACCTTCGCGACCCAGACCACCGCGGTGGCGGTGGCCACCGACGGCGAGTGGATCCGGCGCCGCTGCGGCTCCCCCGCGGTCATCCGCAAGGTGGCGTCCAAGCGGGGCATCCCGGCGTACGACGTGCAGATCATGGGCTATCCGCAGCGGATGCGGGACTGGAGCGCCCGCAACAAACAGGGCCGGACCCTGGACTGATCCCGGCGCGTCCCGATCCCTGCTCCCCTCGACCGGATCTATGAGACGTAGGTCACCTTCCGCGCGCGTTCGATGTCCCTCCCACCCCTCACGGACGGGGACGCGTCCGGACGAACGAGGTGAGAACGGACACGTCGGGAACCGGGACCTGCCCACCCGAAACCCGTCACCGGGTCATTTTGGGCATTGATGACGAGTCCTTGCCGCGACTTCCTCACCGAACGGGTTCCCTAACGACCCGCATCCGTCGCATACTCACCTGGGAGGGGGGACTCTGATGAAGCAGGATCTCACGGCCCTGTGCTGCGACTGCGGCACGATTCGCGAGGTGAGCGACTACCAGAGTGTCGGCGAGGCCCAGTCCGCCTACGGACTGGCCCGGTGCGTCGTCTGGCGCAAGTGCCGCACCTGCAACCGCCGCACGTACCACGCCTACCTGCGCGTCGACGAGGAACGCGACGAGCTGGAGGACGCCCTGCGTCTGGACGGCGCGCTGGCCGCCGAGGCCCTGGACGAAGAGGTCGAGCAGCTGCGGCTGTGCGGGGTCGAGGTCGGCCACGCCCCCGTCCCCGCCATCTGGGACGGGCAGTCCGTGGGCATGGTGACGCAGCGGCTCACCGACCGCGCGTACTCGATCGTGCTCGACCCCGAGGCGTCGGTGGTCTCCCGGCTCAAACTCATCGACATGATGTGGAACGAGCTCTTGGTGGGCGAACACGACGACCGCTGGTTCATCCAGGAGGCCGAGGACGACTCCCCCGGGTACGCGGTCCGGCTCTTCGGCTACCGCACCCGCGGCTGACACGGACGTGTGACGGCCGGGCGCCCCGAGAGCGCCCGGCCGTCGCCGTGTCCGGGGCCGGGCGGCGGGGGTCGGACAACGGGTGTCGGGCGGCGGGGGTCAGGCCGCCGGGGCGGTGCGGCCCGAGAGGCGGCGCAGCGCCGACCGGGCCACCTCGGGATCGGTGGTGCCCCAGTAGGGCGGC
Source organism: Nocardiopsis protaetiae (assembly GCF_045446735.1). Classification (NCBI taxonomy): domain Bacteria; kingdom Bacillati; phylum Actinomycetota; class Actinomycetes; order Streptosporangiales; family Nocardiopsidaceae; genus Nocardiopsis; species Nocardiopsis protaetiae. The sequence continues at coordinate 2,058 of NZ_JBJJBV010000193.1, read as the reverse complement.
AGCGAGGCGCGCAGGAAACCGCCGTAGCGGGCGGTGGCCAGCCGCGGGTCCAGGACCGCGATGACACCCCGGTCGTCGGTGGAGCGCAGCAGGCGCCCGGTGCCCTGGGCCAGCAGCAGGGCGGCGTGGGTGGCCGCCACCGACAGGAAGCCGTTGCCGCCGTGGGCGGCCACGGACCGCTGGCGGGCCGAGGCCAGCGGGTCGTCCGGACGCGGGAACGGGATGCGGTCCACGATCACCAGCGACAGCGACGGGCCCGGCACGTCCACCCCCTGCCACAGCGACAGGGTGCCGAACAGGCAGGCGTTCTCGTCCTCGGAGAACCGGCGGACCAGCTGGCCGGTGGAGTCCTCCCCCTGGCACAGCAGCGGGTGGTCCAGGCGTTCGCGCAGCTCGTCGGCGGCCTGCTGGGCGGCGCGCATCGAGGAGAACAGGCCCAGGGTGCGGCCGTCGGCGGCCTCGATGAGCTCGGTGATCTCGTCCAGGTAGGCCGGGGACAGCCCGTCCCGGCCGGGCGGGGGCAGGTGGGCGGCGACGTAGAGGATGCCGCTGCGGGCGTGGTCGAACGGGGAGCCGACGTCCAGCGCCCGCCAGCGGGGCTCGCCCGCGGCGCGGTGCGGGCCGTCCTCGTCGTCTCCCTCGGAGTCTTCGGCGCCCTCGGCGGGCGGCGGGGCGGCGGCGCGTTCGGCCGCCTCCTGGGTGACCTCGCGGCCCAGCCCCCACTGGCGGGCCAGCGCGGAGAAGGAACCGCCCAGGGTGAGGGTGGCGGAGGTGAGGACCACGGTGCGGTCGCCGAAGAGCTTCTCGCGCAGCAGCCCGCCCACGGCCAGCGGGGCGACGCTCAGCGTGGGGCGGCGGCCCGGGATCTTGGTGAGCCACACGACGTCGGTGCGGTCGCGCAGCGCGGGTTCGAAGGACTCCAGGACGCGCACGGCGGTGTCGTGGACCTCGGTGAGGGCGGCCAGCGCCAGGCGGCGCTCGCTGGCGGCCTCGGCCTCCTGCTCGCCGGGTGAGGGGCCGATGGCGGTGACACAGGCCGCGGCGGCGTCGCGGACGACCGCGACCGCCCCGGCCAGGGCGTCGTCGATGTGGTCGATGCGCCCCTCGGGGGCGTCGGCGAACATCAGCGCCAGGCCCTCGCCCGCCTCGGTCAGCCGCTCGGCGAGCACGGGCTCGATGAGGCGGCCGGCGCGCTTGGCGGCGACGGTGACGGTGCGCTCGGCCAGGGTGCCGGTGGCCACGGAGGTGGCCCGGTCGACCAGCTCGTGGGCCTCGTCGATCATGATCGTGTCGTGCTCGGGCAGGATGTGGTTGCCCTGGGTCATGTCGATGGACAGCATGGCGTGGTTGGTGACCACCACGTCGACGCCCTTGGCCTCCTCGCGGGCGAACTCGGCGAAGCACTCCTGGCCGAAGGGGCAGATGCGGGCGCCCATGCACTCGTTGGCGGCCACCGAGACCTGCCGCCAGGCCAGGTCGGTGACGCCGGGGACCAGCTCGTCGCGGTCGCCGGTGGTGGTCTCCTCCGCCCACTCGTGCAGGCGGGCCACCTGCTTGCCCAGGGAGGACAGCTGGCGGGGGTCGAACAGCTCGGCCTCGTCGGAGTCGTCGGCCGCGGTGTGCAGGCGGTTACGGCACAGGTAGTTGCGGCGGCCCTTGAGGACCGCGAACGTGGGCTCGCGGCGCAGCAGCGGTTTGAGCGCCTGGGCCAGCCGTGGCAGGTCGCGGTCGATGAGCTGGTTCTGCAGGGCGATGGTGGCGGTGGAGATCACCACGGTGGTGTCCTTCTCCATCGCGCGCCGGATCGCCGGGACGAGGTAGGCCAGGGACTTGCCGGTGCCGGTGCCCGCCTGGACGACGAGGTGCTCGCGTCTGTCGACGGAGTCGGCGACGGCGGCCGCCATGGTGGACTGGCCGTCGCGCCGGCTGCCGCCCAGGGCGGTCACGGCGGTGTCGAGCAGGGTCGGAACGTCGGGGAGATCAGCCACGGATCGACAGTACCGGCCGCCGGGGACGGACCGGGCCTTGTCCACAGGCCCGGTCCGCCGCGGGTTCACC
>NZ_JBJJBV010000192.1:0-13171 GCF_045446735.1 Nocardiopsis protaetiae | reverse complement strand
CCCCCGCGTCCCGGACGACCCGCCCCGGCTCCACCGGGTTCCGCCCCACCCTGTCCAATAACGTTTCGTTGGAAACGTTAACTCTAAAACGTATTTGGTTGCGTTGACCCCCTGCGCCGCCCGGGAACCCCGGAATCCTGACTCACGATAAGTGGGCCTTATAATGATGTACATCTTGTGTTGCTACATAGATGGCACAAAGCCGCCGCATAACGTTGGCGGCCCCGCCCGCCCCCGCCCCGAGGTGGCGAAAACGCGATGGGTACACCCCGCGCTGAACCGAGCGGGGGCCGGGACGTCACCGCCCGCATCGACAGGGCCGACAGGCCCTCGGCGTCGCCGCGCGCACGGTCCGCCCGCGCTGCGACCCCTCGCCCGAACACGACACCGACCCGGAGCGCCGACACGATCACCCCCGCCCGGCGCAGCGCGGCCAGCGCCTTGGCGGCCGTCGCCATGGCCGCCCCGGTCGCGGGTGATCGCCCGGTACCGCGCCCGGGGTCGTACACGTGCGCCGGGAGGAACCCCTCGCCCTCACCCGGGCCGGTGGCGACCGGCACCGCCTCCCCCACCGACTACCGGCGCACCTCGCCCGTGCCCTCACCGGTTCGGTCCCGCCGCCCAGATCATGGCGATACCGACAAATCCCGCGGGAATCCTCCTCTGCCCTCTGCGTCAAGCGGAGGACGTTCCGTTCGATGAAATTTCCGTGAGGAAATCTTCATGGAAATGAAGGGGTTTCCGAGAGCTCCGCACCAGCGGGAATCACCTTTCCGACCCGCGCCCGCAACGGTGCGTTTTCCCTGGTAAAACCCAGGATCGGGTGCGCGGACCGGCAGTGGACCCGATCGGATTCAATGGCGCTCACCCGGGAAATCCGGGAAGGGCCAATGGCCGCCACCCCTGTCCCGGAGAGGTGTCGGGAGTGTTTTCCCGAGCGCTCTCCACAAAGCCCGCTATGGTGTTCCGTGCTGGTCGGCCCCCCTCGGGGCCCGGCCCCTCTCAACGCCCGCGCACCCGGCACCCCGATCCCGCCCGACGACCCGCCGACACACCGGCGGGGATCCGCAGCGAAGGAGGCACGGGGCCCTCTCCGAACCCCGCGCTCACCCGCGGACAGGCCCCGATCACCCCATGGGACACCCTCGCCTCGTCGTGCTCAGCCGAGCCGGCCGGGACACGCTCCCGCCCCGGCACCGGACCGAGCTCGAAGACCTGGCCCACACCACCCTCGTCCGGGCCGACCGCGCCCCCGACCACACCACCGCCGTCCGCCTCCTGGCCGACGCCGACCTGCTGGGCTCCACCAACCTGTGCCTGCCCCGCATCGACGCCGCCCTCCTGGACGCCCTGCCGAACCTGCGCGGCATCGTCCTGTACGCCACCGGCTACGACCACCTGGACATCGACCTGCTCCGCTCGCGCGGGGTGGGCCTGTCGGTGCTGCCCGACTACGCCACCACCGCCGTCGCCGAACACGGCCTGGCGATGCTCCTGGCCCTGGCCACCCGCCTGCACCTGGCCCACGACCGCTCCCGCGCCCTGGCCTCCCCCGACGCCTCCCTGCGCGGCGTCGAGCTGACCGGCCGCACCCTGGGCGTGGTGGGCCTGGGCCGCATCGGCACCGCCCTGGCCCTGCGGGCCCGCGCCCTGGGCATGACCGTCGTGGGCACCGACCCCGACCCGGCCGCCGCCGACGCCGCCCGCACCCGGGCCCTCGGGGTCATGGACCTGGAACCACTGCTGGCCTGCGCCGACGCGGTGGCCGTGTGCGCCGGCTACACCTTCGGGGCACCGCCCATCCTGGGCGGGGCCGAACTGGCGCTGATGCGCCCGGGCGCGCTGCTGGTCAACCCCTCCCGGGCCGCCCTGGTCGACACCGGCGCCGTCGTGGACCTGCTGCGCCGCGGGGCCCTGGGCGCCTACGCGGTGGACGACACCGTCCTGGACCCGGCCGACGGGGGCGACCTGCTCGCCCGGGGGCTCGTCCTACAGACCGGCCACAGCGCCTGGTGGCGCACCGAGACCCTGGAACGCGGGGCCAGGATGTGGGCCGACCGGCTGGTGGCCGCGGTGCGCGGCGCCCCGCTCGATGCCGTCACCTGGCCCACCGCCCCCGCTCCCGCCCCTGTTCCCGCCGTCCCCCTCGTCGATGCAAAGGTGGCCGCATGCGCCGCGCACGCCTGACCCTGGTCCTGGCCCTGGCCGTGTTCTGGGCGGTGGTGCCCGCCCTGCTGGCCGCGGCCCGCTGGCCCCGCTACTGGGAGTGGATCGCCCCCGAACTGACCCCGATGACGTGGGTGCAGACCATGGCCCTGGTGCTGGCCGCGGCCGGCTGCGCCCTGGTGGCGCTGGTGACGGCGCGCATCGGCGAGCGGCCGCGGTGGATCTGGTGGCCGCTGGGCGCGGGCTTCTTCGCCCTGGCCGTGGACGACCGGTTCGCCCTGCACGAGCGGATCCGCGACGGCTACCTGGCCCCGCGCGGGGTCACCGTGCCGTTCCTGCCCTGGGTGGCCCCCGGCGACTTCCTCATCATGGGCGTCGCCGTCGTGGGCCTGGCGCTGCTGCCCTTCGTGTGGCGGGCGGTGCGCCCCGACACCGGGGCGGCCCTCGCGCTGGCGGCCGGCGTGGTGCTCTCGGCCGCGGCGGTGGGCCTGGACTCGGTCGACCCGGCCACCTGGAGCACCACGGCCGAACGCTTCCAGCAGTCCTTCGAGGAGGTCCTGGAACTGGGCGGCGGCCTGGCGTTCCTGGCGGCGGTGGCCCTGCGCCTGCTCGGCCTGCTCGACACCCACCTGCCCGCCCGCGCACCCGCACCGGAACAGGACCGGGACGCACCGGCCCCCGTACCCGACACGGCCGCACCGTCGCGGGACGGCGCCCCGGCCGGGCCGCTACCGTGAGGTCATGACACGACCCCGGGTGGAACTGGTGCGCCCCTGGCGGGGGATGACCCCCGACGAACGCCAACGGGCCCGGCGCCGCCGCCTGCTGGACGCCTCCCTCCAGGAGTTCGGCACGGTGGGGTTCCGGGCCGCCACGGTCGGCGCGATCTGCGCCCGAGCCGAGCTCACCAACCGCTACTTCTACGAGCACTTCGCCGACCGCGAGGCCGCCCTGCGCGCCGTCTACGACGAGGTCCTGGGCCGGGCCCTTGCGGCCATGACCGCCGCCCTGGACTCGGCGGACGCCTTCGAGGACCAGGTGATGGCGGCCCTGGGCGCCTACCTGGACCTGGTCATGGCCGACCCCCGCCTGCCCCGGGTCATCTCGGTGGAGAGCGTGGGGGTGAGCCCGGCCATGGAGGAGCGCCGCCGCGCCGCCCGCCACACCATCGCCGACCTCATCGACGCCGCCTACGCCCGCGGCGTCGAGTCCGGCCACCTGGTGGACCGGCCCTTCCGCAAGCAGGCGCTGGCCCTGGTGGGCGCCGCCAACGAGCTGGTCATCGACTGGGTGCTGGGCGACCGCTCCCAGGACGCCGCCCGGGTGGGCGCCGACATCGCCGAGGTGTACCTGCCGCTGCTGCGCTCACGCCGCCGCACCCCCTGAACCACCCCGCCCCGCACCGCCCGGGGCTCCCCGCCGCCCCACTCTTGACACACCCACATGTCAACTTGCAGGCTGTGAAGCACACCACACCCCTTCCCCCGTGCAAGGACCACCATGAGCCCGCGTTACGGCGACTACCAGCTGGAGATCTACCTCAACGGCCTCACCGGCGTCGTCCCCGACCACCCCATGACCTTCACCGACCTGGCCGAACGCGCCCGCCACGCCCTCCCCCCGGGCATCTGGTCCTACGTCGCCGGCGGCGCCGGGGACGAGAACACCCAGGACGCCAACGCCCGCGCCTTCACCGACTGGGGCCTGTACCCGCGCATGTTCGTCGGCGCCGCCGAACGCGACCTGTCGGTGGACCTGTGCGGCATCACCCTGCCCTCGCCCCTGCTCATGGCCCCCGTCGGCGTCATCGGCCTGTGCTCCCAGGACCGGCACGGCGACATCGCCACCGCCCGGGCCGCCGCCGCCACCGGGGTGCCCATGATCGCCTCCACCCTCACCCAGGACCCCATGGAGCAGGTCACCCCCCACCTGGGCGACACCCCCGGCCTGTTCCAGCTCTACACCCCCACCGACCGCGACCTGGCCGCCAGCCTGGTGCACCGCGCCGAACAGGCCGGATTCCAGGCCATCGTCGTCACCCTGGACACCTGGATCACCGGCTGGCGCCCCCGCGACCTGGCCACCGCCAACTTCCCCCAGCTGCGCGGCCACTGCCTGGCCAACTACACCTCCGACCCCGTCTTCCAGAAGATCGTGGGCCCCGACCCCACCCCCGACCACGTGGTGGCCACCTGGGCCGGACTCTTCGGCAACCCCCTCACCTGGGACGACCTGCCCTGGCTGCGCTCCCTCACCGACCTGCCGCTCATCGTCAAGGGCATCTGCCACCCCGACGACGCCCGCCGCGCCGCCGACGGCGGCGTCGACGCCATCTACTGCTCCAACCACGGCGGCCGCCAGGCCAACGGCGGCATCCCCGCACTGGACTGCCTGCCCGAGGTCGCCGCCGCCACCGACCTGCCCGTCATCTTCGACTCCGGGGTGCGCTCGGGCACCGACATCGTCAAGGCCCTGGCCGCGGGCGCCACCGCCGTCGCCGTGGGCCGCCCCTACGCCTACGCCCTGGCCGCGGGCGGCGTCCCCGGCCTGGTGCACACCCTGCGCGCGCTGCTGGCCGAGGCCGACCTGCTCATGGCCGTCAACGGCTACCCCACCCCGGCCGACCTGACCCCCGGCGCCCTCAAGCGCCTGCGCTGAGGCCCGGCCCGCCCCCGTTCAGGACCGCGTCGCACACCAGGGCCCGGGCGGCGTCGGCGAAGAACCGCTCGTCGGCCCGGGCCAGGCCCAGCACCACCCCCTGGCCCAGGCCGGCCAGCAGCGCCCGCAGCGCCGTGGCCAGCCGCCGCGCCCGCCCGGCCCCCACCGGGGCGCCGCGGTACTCCCGGCCGGCGAACAGCCCGGCCAGGCGCTCCTCCCCGGCGGAGATCGAGGAGGCGAGCCGGGCGCGCAGCGCCTCGTCGCGCAGGGCCATGTCCATCAGGGTCGCCTGCAGCGACAGCCCCGACCGCGCTCCGGGGCCCTCGCAGCCGCGCCGGTACAGGCGGGCGAACGCCTCGACCGCCCCCACCAGGTCCGTATCGGCGCCGATCTCCCGCTCGGCCTCCTCGTAGTCCCCCTTCGCGTGCTCGGTGACCAGGGCGGTGACCAGGCCGTCCTTGCTGCCGAACAGCGAGTAGACGGCGCCGGTGGTCAGCCCGGCCCGGTCGGCGATCTCCTCCAGCCGGGCGCGGTGGCCGTCCCGGGCGACGATCTCCCCGGCGGCCTCCAGCAGGGCGCGGCGGTTGCGTTCCTTGGTCTGGGCCCTCGTCATTCGCATAATCACATTATTGCCATAATCTGATTATCGAAGCGAGTGGAACGAACACGAGAAGAGGCCGGACATGGCACCGGAACGGACCACCACACCCCTGACGGCGGGGGTCATCGCCGACGGCGCCGTCAAAACACTGCTCGGCGCCGCCTTCACCCTGGGCGCGAACCCCCTCGGCGCCCTGCTCGGCGCCCCCACCTGGCTCATGGTCGCCTCCGGCCTGGCCCTGCTGGTCGGCGGCGGGTTCGAGATCGCCTGCGCGCGCACCCGCCCGATGCCCGCCCTCCTGAGGCTCATGGCCCTCTACGACGGCGGCTGGGTGCTGGCCGCGCTCACCGGCCTGCTCATCACCCACCGGGGCGCCACCCTGGGCGGCGAGCTGTGGATCGGCTACCAGACCGCGGCACCCCTGCTGTTCGCCGCCCTGGTGGCCACCGCCCCCGCCACCCGGCCCGACCCGGGCCCCGCCCGCTGAAAAAGCACACGACCCGCACCGGGGCCCGTGGCAGGATGCACCCCATGTCGGCACGCGAACTCACCGTCCTGGGCACCTCCAGCGCGGTCCCCACCCCACGGCGCAACCACAACGGCTACTTCCTGCGCTGGGACACCCACGGCATCCTCTTCGACCCCGGGGAGGGCACCCAGCGGCAGATGCGCACCGCCGGCCTGTCGGCCACCGACATCACCCGGATCTGCATCACCCACTTCCACGGCGACCACAGCCTGGGCCTGCCCGGCATCATCCAGCGCATCGCCCGCGACCGGGTCCCCCACCCGATCCCCATCGCCCACCCCGCCCAAGGGGCCGCCCACCTGGAGCGGCTGCGCCACGCCACCGCCTTCCACGACACCGCCCGCATCGTGCCCCAGCCCGTCACCGGGGACGGCGCCTGCCCCCTGGGCGAGGAGGACCTGCACATCACGGCGCTGCCGCTGCACCACTCCCTGCCCTGCTACGGGTACCGGATCGCCGAACCCGACGGGTGGCGGATGCTCCCCGACCGGCTCGCCGCCCACGGCGTCACCGGCCCCCGCATCGGACTCCTGCACCGCCAGGGGTGGGTCACCGCCCCCGACGGGCACCGGGTGGAGCTCGCCGACTGCGCCGAACCCAGACCCGGCCAGGTCATGGCGTTCGTCATGGACACCGCCGCCTGCCCCGAGGCCGTCGACCTGGCCCGCGGCGCCGACCTGCTGGTCATCGAGTCCACCTACCTGGACTCCGAGGAACACCTGGCCGCCCCCTACGGCCACCTCACCGCCCGCCAGGCCGGACGCATCGCCGCCCGGGCCGGGGCCCGGTCGGTGGTGCTCACCCACATCTCCGAACGCTACTCCGCCCAGGACGACGCGCTCTTCCTCGCCCAGGCCGCCGAGGAGTTCGACGGGCCCCTCACCCTGGCCCAGGACCTGGACCGCGTCCCGGTACCCGCCCGCGCCCACTGACCACCCGCACCCGAACCATCACCGAACGTGGAAGGAGACGTGGCGGGGCGTTCACCGACCGTTACCGGGCGCCCACTACCGTCACCGGCGACCGCGAACCCCGGCAGAAAGGCCCCCGGCCCATGCCCGTCCGCCCCACCCACGTCCTGGCCCTGGGCACCGCCCTGGCCCTCACCCTCGCACCGGCCCCGGCCGCCGCCACACCCGCCACCACCAGCGCACCCGACCGGATCCTGCTCTCGCCCACCGCCACCCCCGACACCGCCCGCACCCTCACCTGGCGCTCGGACCCCACCCCCACCCCGGTGCTCCAGATCGCCCCCGCCGCCACCCCCGACACCATCCAGGAGGTGGCTGGCACCACCACCGCCACCCTGTCCGGGCGCGCCCACCACACCGCCACCGCCACCGGCCTGACCCCCGACACCGACTACCGGTACCGGGTCGGCGACGGCACCACCTACGGCCCCTGGCTCACCTTCACCACCACCGGCACCGACGATCCCTTCACGTTCCTGTACTTCGGCGACATCCAGAACGACATCACCCGCGGCGCCGCCCCGGTCGTACGCGCCGCCCTGGCCGCCACCCCCGACGCCTCCCTCGCCGTCCACGCCGGCGACCTCATCGACTCCGCCAACAGCGACACCCAGTGGAGCGAATGGTTCGACGCCTTCGGCACCGCCTCGGGCACCCTGGACCACCTGGCCGCCCCCGGCAACCACGAGTACTCCGGCACCTCGCTCAGCCAGCGGTGGACACCCCAGTTCCCCGGCAACGGCACCGGCCCCACCGCCGGCGCCGACCTGCCCGACACCGTCCACGCCACCGACTACCAGGGGGTGCGGTTCATCGTCGTCAACTCCAACTACCGCAACGCCGCACCCCTCGACACCACCGCCTGGCTGAACATCCAACGGCAGTGGCTGGACGACACACTGGAGGCCAACCCCAACGAGTGGGCCGTCGTCCTCTTCCACCACCCGCTGTTCTCCAACAGCCCCGGCCGCGACAACGCACCCCTGCGCACCGCCTGGCTGAACACCCTGGAGGACCACGACGTCGACCTCGTCCTCCAGGGCCACGACCACTCCTACGCCCGCGGCAACCTCACCGCCCACCGCACCGACGACCCGAACGTACAGACCGGACCGGTGTACGCGGTCTCGGTCACCGGCCCCAAGATGTACGACATCTCCCCCGCCAACTGGACCGCCAACGGCGCCGAACCCCGCGTCCAGCTCGCCGACACCCAGACCTTCCAGACCGTCGAGGTGGACGGCGACCGGCTGGTCTACACCGCCCGCACCGCCGACGGCACCGTCGTCGACGCCTTCACCATCGACAAGGACGGCACCGCCAAGACCGTCACCGACACCCTCTAACCCACCAGCGCGGCGGCCGCCCGGTCGGCGTCCTCCTCCGTGTTGTACACATGGAACGCCAACCGGGTCCGCCCGCCCCGCACCGTGGTCACGATCCCCGCCGCCGCCAACCGCTCCCGCGCCCCCGGAACCCGCACCGACGTGATCGCCGACCCGCCCGGCCCCTGCCCCACAGCGGCGCGGAACCGGTCCGCCAGACCCACGTTGTGGGCGTACACCTTGTCGATCCCCACCCCCAGCAGCACGTCCAGGGACGCCACCGCCGCGGTGTGCGCCAACCAGTTGGGGGAGGTGTCGAACCGGCGCGCACCCTCCGCGGGCACGAACCGTTCCGCGAACAGATCCGCGGGGTCGGCCGAGGCGGCCGGACCCGCACCCGGGGCGGCACCCATACGCTCCCGCAACGCCGGCGCCAGGTACGCGTACCCCAGCCCCCGCGGGGTCATCAGCCACTTGTAGGTGGTGCCCACCACGGCGTCGAACCCGGCCGCGTCCAGGGGCAGCCACCCGGCGGCCTGGGTGGCGTCCCCCACCACCAGCGCCCCCGCCCCGCGGGCGGCCGCGGCGATGTCCGCCACCGGCGCCCCCTCACCCGTCGCCGAGTGCACCACGCTGAACGCCACCACATCACACCCGGCGGCGGCCGCGTCGGCCAGCCGGCCCAGGGGCGCGGTGCGCACCCGCACCCCCCGCGCCTGGAAGGGGAACAGCACCGACGCGAACTCGCCCTCGGGGACGAGCACCACCGCCGTGTCCGGCAACGACGCGGCCACGACCCCCAGCAACTGGGAGGTGGCCGCACCCAGGGCGATATCACGCCCGGGCACGCCCAGCAGGGTACCCAGCCGTTCGCGCGCCGCCCGGGTGGTGTCCCCCCAGTCGGCGGGGTCGGCGGTGGCCGACGCCCACGCGTCCAGGTGGCGGGCCAAGGCCGTGCGGGTGGTGGCGGGCGGGATGCCGTACTGGGCGGTGTTGAGCCAGACGGTGTCGGTGTTCCACAGGTGGCGCAGGTCGTCCATCCCCCCGTCCTACCACCCCGCCCCGCCCGCCGGTGCGGCCAGGGCCCGACCCAGGGCGCGGTCGGCGATGGCCCCCATCGCCTCCCGGTCCGGTGCGGCGGGATCCTGTGCGGGTCCACCTCCACGGTGGCCAACCCCCGGTGGTCGGAGAAACGCAGCCGCAGGAAGGCGTGCTCCCACTCGGCGTCGAAGTACATCAGCCCCTCGATGTCGATGAGGACGGCCCGCCCGTCGCCGGCGGCCAGGACGTGGTCGGGGCCCAACTCCCCGTGGACCAGGGAATGCCCCCGCTCACGTGGTCGGACTGTGGGGGGACGGCATCCCCCCACACCGGCGGATATCCGGTTGTCGGCCCTGCCCGGCAGCGGATGTAATGTCCGATGATCACACGGGCGCACCCGCCACAACGCCGAGTCCGGCCACACGGGGGCGGCCGCCCGCCGCACCTGCCGAAAGACGCCCACGGATGAACACCCCCACCCCGCCCGCCCCCACCGCACCGGTGCGCGTCGGCGTGCTGGCCCCCCTCACCCCGCCCGGCTGGGTCGACGCGGGCCGCCACCTCCTCGCCGGACTCCAGACCGCCGCGGACGAGGTCAACGCCACCGGCGGCATCCACACCCGCCCCCTGCAACTCGTGGTCCGCGACACCGCCGCCGACCCCGACACGGCCGCGGCGGCCGTCGACGAACTCGCCGACCTGGGCGTGGCCGCCCTGGCCGGCGAGTACCACAGCGTGGTCGCCCGCACCGCCGCCGCCCGCGCACACGCCCGCCACCTGCCGTTCCTGTGCTCCTCGGCGGTCCTGGACGCCCTCACCGACGAACCCTCCCCCTGGGTCGCCCGACTGGCCCCCGCCCAGTCCCACGGCTGGCGGATCTACGCCGACCACCTCCTGGCCCAGGGCCACCGCCGCATCGCCGTGGCCGCCCAGCCCAGCCCCTACTGGCAGGCCGGCACCCGCATCCTGGCCGACCACCTCACCCCCCGCGGCGCCACCCTCATCACCCTCGACCAGGACCCGCACGACCCCGCGGCGGTGTGCGACGCACTCGCCCACCACCGGGCCACCGCCCTGCTGGTCCTGGCCGCACACCCCGAACCCGCCATACCGCTCGTCACCGCCGTGCGCCGCGACCCGCGCCTGACCGGGGTCCTCATCGGCGCCCCGGCCGGACAGCCCGAACTCCCCTCCTGGGCGCAACGGCTGGGCGAGGACGGCGCGGCCGTCCCGTTCCTGCGCTACCGGCCCCCGGCCCTGGACCCGCACGGCACCCGGGTCGAGGCGGCCCTGCGCGAGCGGCTGGGCCAGGACCCCTCCTTCGTCGCCTTCGAGGGCCACGACACCATCACCGTCCTGGCACAGGCCCTGCGCGAACACGGCACGGACCCGGCCGCCCTCGCCGCCGCCTGGCCGCACCTGGACGTCGAGGGCACCCGGGGCCGGATCCGCTTCACCCGCACCCCCGGCACCGGCGTCTGGCAGTGGGCCTGGGCACCGGTGCAGGTCGTCGACCGCGACCCCGGCGAGCCCGCCCGCCTGCGCGTCCTGCACCAGGGCTGACACCAGGTGCGCCCCCGGCGGAACCCCGCCGGGGGCGCACCGGTCAGCGCACCACCGGCCCCGGCTCACCGACCGCCGGGCGCACCGCGGGCCGCCGACGCGACAGCGCCACCCCCACCAGGCACAGCACCCCGCCCACCAGACCGCCCGTCGTGGGCACCTCGCCCACCACCGCCCACGACAGCACCACCACCAGCGCCGGGACCAGGTACGTGGCCGCACCCAGCCGGGCCGCGCTCATGTGCGACAGGGCGAACCCCCACGTGGTGAACGCCACCGCCGTGGGGAACACCCCCAGGTACACCACGTTCGCGCTCGCCCACCACGGCGCCGCCGCGGCCTCGGCCACCAGCACCGGCGCGAACGGCAGGCACGCCACCGCACCCACGATGCACCCCCACCCCGCCACCTGCAGCGCACTCGCGTGCGCCAGCGCGGGCTTTTGCGCCACCACCCCGATCGCGTAGGTCACCGCCGCCACCAGGCACAGCACCACACCCGTCCAGGTCACCTGCCCGGGCCCGGCCGTGGTCAGCCCCACCACCGCCGCCCCCGCGAACGCCACCGCGCCGCCCACCACCAGCCACACCGTCAACCGCTCACCCAGCCACGCCACACTCAGCAGCGCGATCAGCACCGGCCCGATGTTCACCAACAGGGCCGCGGTCCCGGCATCGACCTCCCGCTCACCCCAGTTCAACGCCACCATGTACACCCCGAACCACAGCAGCCCCGAGCACACGATCCCCGGCCAGGCCGCCCGCGTCGGCCACCCCGACCGGGTCACCACCAGCAGGACACCGAGCACCAGCGCCCCGGCCAGCAGCCGCCCCAGGGCCAGCGCCCCGGGGGAGTAGAACTCACCGGTGACCCGGATGGACACGAACGCCGACGCCCACAGCGCGACGGTCACCCCGGCCGCCACCACGGCCAGGACAGGAGTACGAGAAGTCATACGACGACCCTAGGAGGCGGACACTTCGTCCCCCAACGAAATGTCCAGGACCGCACCCCACGCCCGGCGCCCGGCCCCGGTCACCCGCACCGCCCGCGAGGACCCCACCCGCACACACCACCCCGCCTCGAACGCGTGCGCGCACAGCACCGCCCCGGCCACCCCCGCCAGGTGGTGGCGCCGCTCGGTCCAGTCCAGGCAGGCCCGCGCCAGCGGCCGCCGCCCCCGCTCCGGCAGCGGCGCACCCAGCCGGGCGAACCACTCCCGCCCCGGCCCGGTCACCCCCATCTCGGCGGTGAGCAGCCCCCGCCCCACCATCGCCTCGGCCACCGCGCACCCCAGTTCCCCGGCCAGGTGGTCGTAGCACGTGCGGGCCCGGGCCATCGCCTCCCGGGCCCGGTGGGCGCGCAACGTGGGCGCCGTCGTCGCACCCGGCGCGGCCCGGGCGGCCAACGCCTCCACCAGGGCGGTGACCTCCCCGTCGGCCAGGGCCACGTACCGGTGCCGGCCCTGCCGGCGCTCGACGAGCACCCCGCCGCCGATCAGCCGCCCCAGGTGGGCGCTCATGGTGGAGGCGCCCACCCCGGTGTGCCGGCACAGCTCGGTGGCGGTCCAGGCCCGCCCGTCGGCCAGGGCCAGGCACACCCCGGCCCGGGTCGGATCGGCCAGCAGGGCCGCCAGCGCGGCCGTCTCATGCGCGTGAGAGGACATACGACCAGCATCCCACCGGCACACTTCGCCGCCCGGCGAACCGTCGACACTTCGTTCGACAACGAACCGTCAGTGCAGGAGCGAACGCCCCGCGGGCGCCAACCGGTAGGTCTCCACCGGCGCCGCCCGCACCTTCTCCAACACCCCACGCGCCGCGGGGTGGGCGCCCACCGCGTCCCAGTGCCGCCGGTGGGCGTCCCCGTCCGCATAGGACACCACCACGGCGGCGACGTTCTCACCCGTGCGCACCGGCAGCCGCGGGAACGTGTTCGGCGCGTCCTCGCTCACCAGCACCGCCCACGGGCAAGGCCCGGTCTCCTCCAGCACCGGCACCAACCGGTCCCGGACCAGCCTCGGCCCCTCCCCCTCCCCGACCGGGAAGGACCACACGGTGACCGCCACGAACCCTCCCGGCGCCCCCACCCCCGCCCGCTCCGACGAGTCCACCACCAGGCCCCCGCCCACCAGGCGCAACAACAGCACATCGTCGGAGTCGACCATCGTGTCGTTGGCCGCGGGCCCGTGCTCGGCCCACACCGGACCCCCGTAGAACGCCTCCAGGCCCCGGCGGCGCACCTCCATGTCCGCGAACCCCCGCAACCACACGAACCGGTCCGCATCGTCCAGGTCCCGGAACCGACCCAGCACCGC
>NZ_JBJJBV010000191.1:0-13394 GCF_045446735.1 Nocardiopsis protaetiae | reverse complement strand
CGCTCGCCGGCGGCGAGTACGTCAGCATCACCCTGCCGGAGGACGCCTCCACCCAGTACGTGGGCTCCTCCGCGCTGGTCCGCAGCGGTGACGACGCCCTGGTCCCGACCGGCGGCGCGCTGGAGCCGGTCGAGATCACCGGCGGGGCGGCGCCGATGCTGGCCGAGGGCTCCGAGGTGCTCACCGCGGTGCGCACCGGCGCCTGGACCTGGGTCGACCCCGAAGGGGAGGTCGCCGAGGTCAACGCCCGCCGCCCGGAGAACGCCGGTGAGATGGAGGCGGTGGTCACCGCCCTGCGCGAGTACGTGATCATCCGCTGGGAACCGCTGCGCGGCGACGGGGCCGTGCTGGCCTTCCACGACAGCCGCGACGGCTCCGTCATCGGCGCCGCCGAGATCGACCCGGCCGACCTTGAGGACGTGCGCCACCGCTCCGGCCCCATCGGCACCGCCGTCGTCGCCTACGGTCCGGTCGTGCTGGACCCCGAGAGCGGCGCCACCGCGGTCGTCCCCGGCTTCGAACCGCAGATGGCCGTGGGCACCACCGTGTTCGGCCAGCTCGACGGCGCGGCGGCGGCCGTGAGCGCGGCCGGTGAGGTCCGCGAGCCGGACCCGGCCTCGGCCCAGCCGGCCGGTCTGCTCGGCGGCAACGCCATCGTGGTCCACGAGGACCACCTCTATGCCATCCCCTCTCAGTGATCACCCCCGATAAATGAAGAAAGGAGTGGGATGTCCCCCAAGAAGCGGGCATTGACCGTGACCGCTGCCGGTCTGTTCATGGCCGGGTTCTCGGTGAGCCCTGCGTTCGCCGAGCCCCTGGAGGAGACCACCCCCGAGGCTGCGTCCGACGCGGCGGAGGAGACCACCGCCCCTCAGGTCCTTCCTGAGATTCCGGTCGTCACCCCCATCGTCGAGGAGACCTTCCAGATCCTCCCGTTCGACCTCACCGACCCCGGTGAGGGCGAGGACCCCGGTGACGGCGGCGGCGACCCCGACCCCGACCCGGGTGAGGGCGAGGACCCCGGCGAGGGTGAAGACCCCGGCGGGGAGGACCCGGGTGGCGAGGACCCCGGCGGTGAGGACCCCGGTGGTGAAGACCCCGGTGGCGAGAACCCGGGCGGTGAGGACCCCGGCGGTGAAGACCCCGGTGGCGAGAACCCCGGCGGTGAGAACCCCGGTGGCGAGAACCCCGACCCGGGTGAAGGCGGAAACCCCGGTGGCAACGACGGTGACGAGAGCCAGGCTCCCGGCACCACCGCCCCCGGCAGCTCCTCCCCGGTGACCGCCGGCACCACCGGTTCCACCGGTTCCGGCGGCCCCACGCCCACCCTGCCGACCACCGGTGTCGACATGGAGGGCTTCGTCCTGGGCGGTGCCATCGTCACGGGTATCGGCGTCCTCGCCCTCTGGGCGGGCGCGCGTCGTCCCTCCGTGGTGGTCGACTGACAGACGGAGCCGCACACTCCGTCGGCCGTCGCCCGGTGAGGGCGCGGACCACGTGCACGGGCCCCCGGACGCCTCGGCGTCCGGGGCCCTCATCGTTCCCGCACCCGGGGACCGCGTCCTCAGGCGCGCGGGCGCAGCGCCGGTGCGAGCAGGAACGCGCACACCCCGGCCGCCGCGATCGTCCACAGCGCGGTCCCCAGCGCCGTCGAGTCCGCGATCAGGCCCACCACCGGCGGGAACGCCAGGAAGCCCGCGCGCCCCAGCCAGCCGACGATGGTCACCCCGTCCCCGGTGCGCACCCCGGGCACGTTCCCGGCGGCCGCCAGCGTCAGCGGGAACAGCGTGGACACCCCCAGGCCCATCACACCGAACCCGATGATCGTCGTCGCCTGGTGCGGCAGCGCCAGCGCCAGCGCGACCCCGCCCGCCGCCAGCAGCCCGCAGGCCCGGCCCACGGTCGCGGCGCCGAACCGGTCGGTGACCCGGTCGCCCAGCAGCCGGCCCACCACCATCATCGCCTGGCAGGCCACGAACGGCATCGCCGCCAGGAACAGCGAGGCGTCCAGCTCGTCGGCCATGTACACCGCGCCCCAGGACGCCGCGGCGTCCTCGATGCCCCCGGCCAGCATCAGCAGCACACCCAGCACGACGAGCAGCAGCACCGCCCGCCCGGGGATGCGCGGCCGCCGCCCGTTCTCCTCCCCGGCGCCGTCGGCGCGTTCGCTGTCCTCGGGTCCGGGCAGCAGCATCCGGCTCGCCGTCAGGTTCACCGCCACCAGCACCACGGCCGTGCCGCCCAGGTGCCACAGGATCGGCACCCCCGAGCCGGCCATGACCGCGCCGAGCAGGCCGCCGGAGACCGCGGCCAGGCTCCACACCGCGTGGAAGGTGTTGATGATGGTCCGCCCGTACCGGCGCTGCACCCGCAGCCCGTGCGAGTTCTGCGCCGAGTCCGTCCAGGCGTCCGCGCAGCCCATGACGAACAGGGCCCCCGCCAGCGCCCACCAGTTCTGCGCCAGCGCGATGAACGGAAGCGCTCCCAGGGAGAGCAGGCTGGTCCCCACCACGGTGGGTCCGCTGCCGAACCGGTGGATCAGCGGACCGGCGAGCATCCCGGTCAGGATCGCGCCGGTCGGCATCGCCGCGATCGCCAGCCCCAGCTCGGTGTTGCTCAGCCCCAGCCCGGACTTGATCGCCGGAAGCCAGGGGACCGCGTTGGTGTACGTGAAACCGTTGACGAAGAAGAGGGTGGAGACCGCGATCCTCGCCCGGCGGGCCTGCCGGGGCGGGGCTGTGGTCTTGGGGCTGTTCATGCGACTCCCACGGGTGGCCGTTCGATGCCTGCGGATGCTATCGACTCCGGTCCGGGCGGGGCCACGCGATTCCCGCGCTCCCCCTTCGCCCCCGCGGCGGACTTGCCATCCGCCGTCGTCCCGATTTACATAGGGACTCTGCTCGGTAACCGGAAAACGTCCCGACGGCCGTCCACGACCGCACACGGTCACCACCGACCCCGGTCCCCGCCCCCAGCGACCCGCTCACGCGCAGGGCACGGGCCCCCGACGCCGACTCCCTCACCCCGGCCGCCGTCCCCGCGGCGCCCGGACGGAACCGGAAGAGCCCATGATCAATACGAGCGCGCTGCGGAACAAGCCCACACTCACCGGAAGGCACGTGCGCCTGGTCCCACTGGGCCCCGAGCACACGGACGCCTATTTCGCGGCGGGACTCGACGAGGAGATCCGCAGGCTCACCGGGACCCACCACCACCTCACCTACGACGAGGCCCGGGAGTGGTGCCGCGGCCGCCCGCCCCGCCCGAACCGGCTGGACCTGGCCATCACCGACCCCCACGACGGCCGCTACCTCGGCGAGCTGTCGCTGTACTCGGTGGCCCCGGAGAACGAGAGCGCCGGCTACCGCATCGCCCTGTCGGGCCTGGAGTTCACCGGCAAGGGGCTGGGCCGCGAGGCCACCCGGATGGTGCTCGACTACGCCTTCGAACACGTGGGCCTGCACCGGGTCTGGCTGTACGTCTACACCTTCAACATGAGGGCCATCGCCGTGTACCGCTCCTGCGGGTTCTCCGTCGAGGGGCGGCTGCGCGACGCGCTGCTGTGGGAGGGGCGCCGCCACGACGCCCTGCTCATGGCGGTGCTCAGGAACGGGTTCCGAAGGTCCTGACCCGCAGGGTTTTGACCGCGCCCGGGGTTGCAACCTCCGCCTCCCGGGGTATGTCCGGTACCACTTTTCCATCGGCTCCCTTCGACACGGCGAGAGGAGCGGCGCCCGAGCCCGGCGCCGGTGAGGCACATGAATCCGGTACCCGTTTCCCTGCCGTTCACCGACCGCTCCGAGGCGGGCCGCCGCCTGGCGGAGCGGGTCCGACCGTACGCGGTCTCCGATCCCCTGGTCCTCGCCCTGCCGCGGGGCGGTGTCCCGGTCGGCGCGGAGCTGGCCCGGCGCCTGGACGCCGATTTCGACGTTCTGGTCGTCCGCAAGATCGGTCTGCCGGGCCGTCCCGAACTGGGGGTCGGCGCGATCGCCGAGGACGGGCGCGTCCTCTTCGACGACCGGGCGCTGGCCCGGATGCGGGTGCCCCGCCAGGCCCTGGCCGGGACGGTGGACGCCGAACGCGCCGAGCTCGACCGCCGCCGCCGGGTCTACCGCGGGGAGCGCCCGCCGCCGGACATCGCCGGGCGCGACTGCGTGGTCGTCGACGACGGGGTGGCCACCGGCGGCACCGCCCGCGCCGCCCTGCGCATGGTGCGCCAGGCCGGCCCGGCCCAGCTGGTGCTGGCCGTCCCGGTCGCCTCCAGGGAGGCGATCGCGATGCTCAAGGAGGAGGCCGACGCCGTCGTGGTGCTCGGCGTCCCGGACAACTTCCGCGCGGTGGGGGAGTGGTACCGCGACTTCGACCAGCTCTCCGACGGCCACGTCACCGCCATCATGTCGGAGGTGGGGCGCAGCCACAGCCGGCCGGGCACGGCCCGGGGCGTGCGGATCCGCGCGGGCGACGTCTACCTGGACGGCGACCTCACCCTCCCGGCGGTCCTGCGCGGCGCGGTCGTGCTGTCGTTCGGGGAGGCGCGCGGCGACCCGCGCTGGCGGGCGATCGCCTCGGTGCTCCAGCGGGCGGGCTACGCGACCCTCATGCTCGACCTGCTGGTGGGGGAGGAACGCTCCTCGGTGGGCGGCGGCGCCGCCACGGAGGTGCTGGGCGAGCGGCTGAGCTCGGCCGTCACCTGGCTGCGCCGGGCCACCGACGCCGCCAGCGAGCCGGTGGGGGTGCTGGGTTCGGGGGCGGCGGCCCCGGCCGCGCTGGTGACCGCCGCCCGGCGGCCCGGCGACGTGGCCGCGGTGGTGGTGCACGGCGGCCGGATCGACCTGGCCGAACCCACCCTGCCGGACGTGCGGGCCCCGGTCCTGGTGCTGCTGGAGAGCCGCGACTCGTTCGTGCGCGAACTGGGGGAGTGGGCCCGGGGCCGGATGGGCGGGCCCACCGACCTCAAGGTGATGTCGGGCGCCGAGCAACTGCTCCGGGGCGCCCAGGAGTGGCGGCAGGTGGCGGTGGAGACCCAGGACTGGTTCGACCGGTACCTCCCGGGCCGCCGGGGTTGATCCCCGGGCGGGAGCCGGTCCCCGGGCCGGGAAACGAAGAACCCGCGCCGCCACCGACCGGAGGTCGGGGCGACGCGGGTCTCGCACGGGGCCGGGGCCGCCGAGGAAGAAGATCGACGCTGATCGCGGCGTGCGCGATCGCCTGGGGAATCAGGCGGCGTTGGCGCGGCGCATACGACGACGACGCTCAGAGGCGCGCTCGTCCTCGTTCAGGCCGCCCCAGGTGCCGTACTTCTCCGGACGCGAGATCGCATAGTCCAGGCAGTCGGTTCGAACCGGGCAGGCCGCACAGATCTCCTTGGCCTTGCGCTCGCGGATCTCCCGCTCCGGCTGGCGCTCGCCATCCGGGCCGAAGAAGAGCACAAGGTCCTCGCCCCGGCACGCGGCGGCATCCTGCCACCCCCAGCTCGGGCGGGGGCGCAGCGCGGCCTGCCGACGTACCTGAGACATGCTTGAACCACCTCTACTGAAATCACTAGTAAGCTGTCGGAAAAAGCTTCAGTCACCTAAAAGTCGGTCATGCGGCGTGAGTGACCCCGCACGACGCAAACGCCGGACGGTGCAGGCAATGTTCCCCGGTGTGGCTGAGACCACGAGAAGCACGCGAGCCATGCGGCGGTGATCGCCGACTGCGGGTGTGCTCTCACGCGAACGGCTCTCGGAGGCGGTGACGGCCATCCGTCCGAGCCGGTACGTAATCATGCCATCCCCACTCCCGATCGTGCACGGGGGGTGGGGAAATTACTCGCCCAACCGTTACCGAAAACTGGTGCCTAGAGGCGGATCTCCGGTCGTTTGTCCGAGTTCGTCACTTATCGCAAGAACGAGCGTCTCGCGAAGGACACAGCACATCGTATGGGGCGATGTCCCTCCTGCCTAGGGGCTCCCCGTGATGCGCCGATCACATTGCGGACACGACACGTCACCGCGATTGGGTGGGACCGTATGTCCTCACCCTCCGTCGCCGCCCCCGGGGCGAACGACGGCCGGGAGAGACCAGGACTGCGCCGAAGGCGTCCGTTGAGGGCGGTGGTGGGCGACGGGCGGGCCCCTAGGGGAAGGACCAGGGGCGCGCAGGGGAACGGGTCGTGGTGTCCGGGCGTCACACGCGATAGAAAACGAAGGACGCTCCCGGCACCGGGAGGTCCCCCGCACCACCACCAAGGAGTTCGAGTCGCCGTGGCACTCCTGCGGTTCATCCTCAACGTCATCTGGTTCTTCGTCGCGGGCCTCGGCCTCGCGCTGGGCTACGCCTTCGCCGGGATCATCTGCTTCATCCTCATCGTGACGATCCCCTTCGGCGTCGCCTCCTTCCGGATGGCCGGATACGCCCTGTGGCCCTTCGGCCGCGAGCTCGTGCGCAGGCCCGACGCCGGCGGGGGCAGCACCGTCCTCAACGTCATCTGGATCATCGTCGCCGGCTGGTGGCTCACCCTCGGGCACATCGCCGCCGCGATCGGGCTGGCGATCACCGTCATCGGCATCCCCATGGCCTGGGCCTCGCTCAAGATGATCCCGGTCGCCCTGGCCCCCTTCGGCAACGAGGTCGTCGAGAGCGGCCGCCCCCGGGAACCCTGGCAGCTCTGACACCGTTCTCACGCCGACGGGTGCGAACCCCTCATCCCCCGAGCGCATCATCCTCAACAGAACCCCCGTGCACCCCCTCCACCCCGGGGCGGGGCACCCGCAGCAGTGAAGAATGGAGTCGATGTGCAAGCCCAACGGCCGGGAGTGTGGGCGCTCCTGAACAAGTGGCTCGCCGCGCGCAGAGCCGACGAGGAGCGCCGCGCCAGGCTGGAGGCCGAGGAGCGCGAGATCGCCGAGGCCCGGCGCCGGGCCGAGGAGGAGGCGGCGCAGGCCGAGGCCGCCGCCACCAAACCCGACCTGCTGCGCAGGGTCAGCGACGTCGCCTGGCGGATGCTGCTCCTGGGATTCGTCGCAGGCCTGCTGATCTACGCCCTGGTGTACCTGTCGGTGGTCACCCTGCCGCTGGTCCTCGCGGTCTTCATCACCGCGCTGCTCATGCCGCTGGCCAACTGGCTGCGCAGCAAGGGGCTGGGCCGGGGGCTCTCCACCACGATCTCCATCGTGGTGGCGCTCGTCGTCTTCGGCGGCGTCCTGACGATGATCATCATGCCGGCGGTCCAGGGCTCGGACGCCCTGGTCAAGAGCGTCACCGACGGCCTGGAGGAGATCCAGAACCTCCAGCTGCCGTTCGGGCTGAGCCCGGAGATGTTCGAGCTCGACGACATGATCGCCGACGCCACCCGGCAGATCACCACCCTGATCGAGGAGAACAGCAGCCAGCTCATCAGCGGCGCGTGGACCGCGGGCGCCGCGGTCGTCTCGATCCTGGTCGGCATCGTCCTGATCATCGCCCTGACCGTGTACTTCGTGCACTCCGGCGACCTGCTCATGGAC
Organism: Nocardiopsis protaetiae; assembly: GCF_045446735.1. NCBI lineage: Bacteria > Bacillati > Actinomycetota > Actinomycetes > Streptosporangiales > Nocardiopsidaceae > Nocardiopsis > Nocardiopsis protaetiae. The sequence goes on along the minus strand of NZ_JBJJBV010000191.1, from coordinate 5,907 downwards.
TGGCTGCTCACCCTGCTCCCGCCGGGTGCGCGCGTGGGCCTGCACCACGCCGGGCACGTCGCCTACAAGGTGATGGGCAACTACGTGCGCGGGGTGGCGGCGGTCGGCGCCATCGACGCCATCGGCATCGGCCTGCTGCTGGTCTTCGTCCTGGACCCCAGCCTGGCGATCCCGCTGATCGTGCTCACCTTCATCGGCGCGTTCCTGCCGATCATCGGCGCGTTCCTCAGCGGCCTGATCGCCGTCCTGGTGACGTTCGTGACCGTGGACTGGGTCTGGGCGCTCATCGTGCTCGGCTGGGTGATCCTCATCCAGCAGCTGGAGAGCAACGTCTTCGCGCCGCGCATCTACGGCCAGGCGCTGGAGCTGCCCTCGCCGATCGTCCTCATCGCGATCTCCATCGGCGCGGTCCTGGGCAACATCCCCGGTATGTTCCTGGCCACCCCGGTGGCCGCGGTGATCGCCGCGCTGCTGCGCGACCGGCCGCCGACGACACCGGAGGAGCACGGGAAGGCCGCGCCCGACGATCCCGGCGGGCCGCCGACCGAGAAGGCCAAGAAGAAGCAGGCCGTCCTGGCCACGGCGCCCTCCCCGGGGGAGCCCGCCAAGACCGCGGCCAAGCCCGCCAAGGGGGACAGGAGGGAGGACGTTCCGGAGGACCCGCCCTCCGGCGACTGATCCCCTTCCCTCCCGGCCCCCGGGAATGTCCGGCGTCCCCGTTCCTGTTCGACAGGACGGGGACGCCGTCGTCCGCCCCGGGGAGAAAACCCCTGGCGGTGTCTCCGAGCACTGCCGTTAGGCTGGATCGGTCGGCCCCACGCCGCCCGTCCCCCTCATCCGCGCGCACCGCCGCCGGATCCGTGCGCCCGGCCACCCGAACTCCACCTCGTAGGAAGCCCCATCATGCTGATCGCCACCGACCTCGAACTGCGCGTCGGTCCTCGCCTCCTGCTGGAGCCGACCACCTTCCGCGTCGCCGCCGGTGACCGCATCGGGCTGGTGGGGCGCAACGGCGCGGGCAAGACCACGATGACCAAGGTGCTGGCGGGCGAGGGCCTGCCCACCGCCGGCACCGTCACCTCCTCCGGGAGCATCGGCTACCTGCCCCAGGACCCGCGCACCGGCGACCTGGAGGTGCTGGCCCGGGACCGCATCCTGTCGGCCCGCGGCATCGACGAGGCCCTGCGCGGGCTGCGCGAGGCCGAGAAGAAGATGGCCAGCACCGACACCAAGACCCGCAACAAGGGTGTGCGCGCCTACGCCCGCTGGGAGGAGCGCCTGCACGTGCTGGGCGGCTACGCCGCCGAGTCCGAGGCCGCCGCCATCTCCTCCAGCCTGGGCCTGCCCGACAAGGTGCTGGGCCAGCCGCTGCGCACCCTGTCCGGCGGCCAGCGCCGCCGCATCGAGCTGGCGCGCATCCTGTTCAGCGGGGCCGACACCCTGCTGCTGGACGAGCCCACCAACCACCTGGACGCCGACTCCATCGTCTGGCTGCGCGACTTCCTCAAGTCCCACCAGGGCGGGCTCATCGTGATCAGCCACGACGTGGAACTGGTCGACCAGGTGGTGAACAAGGTCTTCTACCTGGACGCCAACCGCAGCGTCATCGACATCTACAACATGGGCTGGAAGCAGTACCTGGCCCAGCGCGAGGCCGACGAGCGCCGCCGCAAGCGGGAGCTGGCCAACGCCGAGAAGCAGGCCGACACCCTGCGCAAGCAGGCCGACAAGTTCCGGTCCAAGGCGACCAAGGCGCGCGCCGCCCAGCAGATGCTCAACCGCGCCGACCGCATCCTGGGCGGTGTGGCGGGGGTGCGCCAGGCCGACCGCGTCGCCAAGCTGCGCTTCCCCGACCCGGCGCCGAGCGGGCGCACCCCGCTGATGGCGGAGGGGCTGTCCAAGTCCTACGGGTCGCTGGAGATCTTCACCGGCGTGGACCTGGCCATCGACCGGGGCAGCCGGGTCGTCATCCTGGGCCTCAACGGCGCGGGCAAGACGACGCTGCTGCGCCTGCTGGGCGGGGTCGAACAGCCCGACTTCGGGCGGGTGGTCCCCGGGCACGGGCTCAAGCTGGGCTACTACGCCCAGGAGCACGAGACCCTGGACGTGAACCGCAGCGTCCTGGAGAACATGATGAGCGCCGCCCCGGACCTGCCCGAGGTGGAGGCGCGGCGCACCCTGGGCTCGTTCCTGTTCACCGGGGACGACGTGGACAAGCCCGCCGGGGTGCTCTCCGGCGGTGAGAAGACCCGGCTGGCGCTGGCCACGCTGGTGGTCTCCAGCGCCAACGTGCTGCTGCTGGACGAGCCGACCAACAACCTGGACCCGGCCAGCCGCGAGGAGATCCTGGCGGCGCTGCGCAACTACAAGGGCGCGATCGTGCTGGTCACCCACGACGAGGGTGCGGTGGACGCGCTCCAGCCCGAGCGGGTCATCCTGCTGCCCGACGGGGTCGAGGACGTGTGGAACGCCGAGTTCGAGGACCTCATCGCGCTCGCGTGACCGCCGGTGGGTGAGGGTCCCGGGTGATCCGGGATGAGGGGGTGGACGCCCGGGGGACCGGGGAGGTTCACCCCTTCTCTTTTCGGTCGGGGTTTGCGGCGTTCCGAAAACCGGGGATCGCCCGGCGTGTCCGGCGTGGCGGGCGTTCAATGTGGCGGTCCGCGATCACGATGTCCCATCATTGAGGGTCCCGACCGTCGACCCCTCAGAGGAGTGAACCTGTGAACGACGAGCTGAGAAAGGGTACCCGGGTGGCCGGTGAGAACCGTTCCGAACTCGCGGTCGAGCTCAAGCGCCGCTATGACGCGGGCGAGAGCATCCGCCAGCTGGCGGCGGCCACCGGTCGCTCGTACGGTTTCGTGCACCGCCTGCTCGGTGAGGCGGGGGTGGAGCTGCGCGGCCGGGGCGGGGCGACACGCAAGGCCTGAGCGCCGCCCTCGGTTACCCATGAGTAATATTCGGGGTGACACGGCACACCCACGGAAGGAACCCCATGGCACAGGCCCCGAACGGCGCCGGTGAGCCCCCCACCGAGGACGAGCTCTCCCGGGCCGGGCTCAGACTGAAGGTGGACGGGCACATCGCCCGCATCACCATCAGCCGTCCCGAGCGGCGCAACGCGATGACCGGGCGCACCTGGACGACCCTGGCCCACATCGGCCAGACCCTTCCCGAAGATGTCCGAATCGTCGTGATCGCCGGAGAGGGCGACATCTTCTCCGCCGGGATCGACCTCAACATGTTCACCCCCGAGGGGGTCGAGGGCGAGCGCTCCCTGGTGGCCGGCGTCCTGGACGGCAGCGCCGACGCCGACGACATCGAGGGCCACATCGCCGAGCTCCAGGAGGGCTTCCTGTGGCTGCGCCGCCCCGACATCGTCAGCGTCGCCGCCGTCCGGGGGCACGCCATCGGCGCCGGGTTCCAGCTGGCCCTGTCCTGTGACATCCGCATCCTCGCCGAGGACGCCAAGTTCACGATGAAGGAACCCGCCCTGGGCCTGGTCCCCGACCTCACCGGCACCAAGCCGCTGGTCGACATCGTCGGCGTCAACCGCGCCGTCGAGATCTGCCTGACCGCCCGCCGGGTCGAGGCCGCCGAGGCCCGCGAGCTGGGCCTGGCCGAGCTCGTCGTCCCCGTGGAGGAGCTCGACGGTGCCGTCGACGACGTGATCGCCGCGCTGCTGGCCACCAACCCCGAGGCGGCCACCGCCACCAAGGCGCTGCTCCAGCAGGCCGCCGGCAACACGCTCCAGGAGCAGGCGCGCGCCGAGCGCCGCGCCCAGGTCGACCGGCTGACCTCCCTGGCCAAGGCCATGGGCGCCGGGTCCTGACGGTCGCCCCCCGATGGCGGGGACGGGCCGGAGAGACCCGGATCACGGGTGAAAAACGCCCGTCCCGTCCCCACATCGGAGCGATCTCTAGTACGCTTCACCAAGCGGTCGTTCGCAATGCCGCGCGCATCAGGGCGCGCCGAGACCGCTCAAGACGCGGATCTCGTACGCCGATCGCATCGGCGCGACTCTTCCCGAAGAGACCAAGCCCCATGTTCCACGTAGGGGCCCACATCCGCGTGTGATCAGGCGCGTTTGTGTGATTTCTTCGCCGGGACCGCGATGGCCGTCCGTGTGGAGCCTTCCTCGAAACGCCGCCAACCGATGAGGAAGGTACACGTCACCTTGACGGACACTGCCGTAGAAGAGCCTGCCTTCGACAGCCTCGGGCTTCCCCAGGACATCGTCGACGAGCTGGCCAAGAACGGTGTGACCACCCCGTTCCCGATCCAGGCGGCCACGATCCCCGACGCCCTCGAAGGACTCGACGTCCTCGGCTGCGGTCGCACCGGATCGGGCAAGACCCTGGCCTTCGGCCTGCCGGTCCTGGTCCGCGCCGCCGAGCGCCGGGCCGCCGCCAACCGCCCCCGGGCCCTGATCCTCGTGCCCACCCGCGAACTCGCCCACCAGGTCCGCGACGCGCTGCGCACCTACGCCCGCATCGTGGGCGCCCGCGTCGGCGACGTCGTCGGCGGCAGCTCCTACACCCGCCAGATCAACGAGCTGCGCCGCGGTGTCGAGGTCCTGGTCGCCACCCCCGGCCGTCTCACCGACCTCATCGAGCAGGGCGCCTGCGACCTGGGCGACGTCGAGGTCTCGGTGCTGGACGAGGCCGACCAGATGTGCGACATGGGCTTCATGCCCCAGGTCAGCGAGCTGCTCGACCAGGTCAAGCCCGAGGGCCAGACCCTGCTGTTCTCCGCCACGCTCGACGGCGACGTCGACAAGCTGGTGCGCAAGTACATGAACGACCCGCGCACCCACTCGGTGGACCCGCCGGTCTCCCAGGTCACCACCATGGAGCACCACCTGCTCAAGGTGCTGCCCCGCGACAAGAACAAGATCATCGCCCAGATCGCCGCGCGCGAGGGCCGCACCATCCTGTTCGTACGCAGCAAGTACCGCGCCGACACGATCAGCGAGCAGCTGGCCGAGGCCGGCGTCCCCAGCGCGTCCCTGCACGGCGGCAAGACCCAGAGCGTGCGCACCCGCACCCTGGCCAAGTTCCGTGAGGGCCGCATCCAGGCCCTGGTCGCCACCGACGTCGCCGCCCGCGGCATCCACGTCGACGGCATCGACCTGGTCGTCAACATCGACCTGCCCACCGGGCACAAGGACTACCTGCACCGCGGCGGCCGCACGGCCCGCGCCGGTTCCTCCGGCTCCGTGGTGTCCTTGGTGGCGCCCAACCAGCGCCGCATGGCCCGACGCCTGCTCAGCGACGCCGGCGTCGACGCCCAGCAGCACCTGGTCAACCCCGGTGACGAACTGCTCACCGAGGTGACCGGCGCCCGCGAGCCCTCCTGGGAGCCGTGGATCGAGCCGCCGGAGCCGGTGCGCGAGCGCCGCGGCCGCGGCGGCCCGCGCGGCGGCGGTTACCGCGGTGGCTACCGCGGCGACCGGCGCGAGGGCGGCTACCGTGGCGGCGACCGCCGTGAAGGCGGCTACCGCGGCGACCGCGAGGGCGGTTTCCGAGGTGACCGCGACGGCGGCTTCCGCGGGGGCGAGCGCCGCGAGGGCGGTTACCGGGGTGACCGCGAGGGCGGCTACCGCGGCGACCGCGAAGGCGGCTACCGCGGCGACCGCGAAGGCGGCGGCTTCCGCGGCGGCGAGCGCCGTGAGGGCGGCTACCGCGAGGGCGGTTTCCGCGGCGGCGACCGTCCCCGCAGCGAGGGCGGCGGCTTCCGCGGGGGTGACCGCCGTGAGGGCGGTTTCCGCGGCAGTGACCGTCCGCGCAGCGAGGGCGGCTACCGCGGCAGCGACCGTCCCCGCAGCGAGGGCGGCTTCCGCGGCGGTGACCGCCGTGAGGGCGGCTACCGCGGCGACCGCCGGGGCGGCGAGCGCTTCGACTCCGC
>NZ_JBJJBV010000190.1:0-13249 GCF_045446735.1 Nocardiopsis protaetiae | reverse complement strand
ACGGCGGAGCCGCCGCCGGACGGCGACGACCACCGACGACAACGACAAGGGTAGGCTAACCTAATCGACATGGCTCCGGTCGTCCGGGGCGGCGCCTCTTCCCCAGGCGCCGCCCCGGACGTGGCCCGCCCCCGCCCCGTTACCGGGTCAGTCCAGGTGCTCCACCGGCAGCGCGCCGAACACCCCGGCGTCCAGCAGCAGGTCCCCGGCCCCCTCCCCGGGGTCGGCGAACGACAGGTCCGCGAGGATCCGGGGCGTGCTCCCCCACAGCCGGGGCCAGGCGATCGACCACAGCGGCTCCGACTCCCCCTCGGGGTCGCCCACCCGCAGTTCGGGTACGACCGCGCCGGTGGCCGGGTCGATCAGTGTGAGCCCCTCGGGGAACAGGTCGGGCCGCTCCCCCGGCGCGGGGGCGTCGCCGTACTCCACGTCCAGCCGGTACCCCAGGGTGAGGACGCCGTCCTCCACCCGGTAGCCGCCCACGAACATGCGCCAGGTCCGGCCGCCCTCCTCGAAGCGGACCCACCCCTCGTCGTCGGTCTCGGCCGCGGCCACCGGAAGCCCCACCGGCTCCGGGGCGGGCGGAGAGAACGCCTCGGTGTACCCGGGCACGTCCGTCCCCGGCGCGGGGGTGCGGAAATCCGGGATGACCGGGACAACGCCGTCCGGAGCGCCCCCGCCCCCGCCTTCGTCCGCCCCCGGCTCCCACAGCGCCCCGCCCTCGCGGACCCCCACGTTCTCCACCCGGAACGCGCCCTGGGGGCCGCGCACCTCCACCGTCTCGGTGCCGGGCTCCAGCGGCGCGGAGTACAGGACGATCTCGTAGGGGGTGCGCGGCTCCCACCGCACCTCGTCCCCGGTGACCGTGCCCAGCCCGGCCCGGTTCTCGTACAGGCGCCCGGTCCCCGGGTCCCAGATCCGGAACCCGTCGCCGGGGCCCGCGCCCCCGGTGAAGTAGGCGGGGTCGAACGCGGTGGGCGCGTCCGCCTGGTTGGTGAACTCAAGGACGGTGCGCGTGTACCCGGGCACCGCGGCCACCTCGACCACCTCCAGGCGGGCCTGAACGGCGTCGGCCCCCGGGCCCAGCGTGCCGTACTCCACGTCGAGCCCCGCGTCGGGGTTCGCGCACCCGCACGACACCGCCCGGTCGGCCAGGACGAAGACCGCCGTCGCCGCGATCACCGCGGCCGCGGCCCCCACCGCGGCCACCGGCTTCCACCGCCGCCCGCGCACCACCGTTGCCGCCACCGCGTTCTCCTTAGCGCCGTCCCGCTGCCGTCCCGCTCTCACCCGGGTCGGACGCCTCCGGCGGGCCGGGGGTTCCGGTGTTCAGGGGCGGCGGGGCGGCCGGGGGAGGAAGGCGCTGGTGCGGGCCTCGTACTCGGCCCAGCCGGGACGGCCGCGCATGTGCTCGTCGAGCAGACGCTGCCCCGAGCCGCGGGTGAGCAGATAGGTCATGACCAGCGGGGCGGGCAGGGTGAGCAGCGTCCACGGGCTGCCCGAGGCCGCGACCAGGAACAGCCCCCACCACACGCACGCGTCGCCGAAGTAGTTGGGGTGGCGGGTCCACGCCCACAGGCCCCGGTCCATGATCCGGCCGCGGTTGGCGGGGTCGCGGCGGAAGGCGGCCAGCTGGGCGTCGCCCACGGTCTCGAAGGCGAACCCGACCGCCCACAGGGCCACCCCCGCCGCCGCACCGGCCGCCGCCCACCCGCCGAGCGGTCCGGGGGCGTGCGCGGCCGCCTGGAGCGGCAGCGACACCAGCCAGATCAGCGCCCCCTGGAGCAGGTACACGACGCGCAGCGCGTACAGGTCCCGGTCGCCGCGGGCCCGGGAGAGCAGGCGCTCGTAGCGGGGGTCCTCCCCCTTGCCCCGGGAGCGCCGTTCGATGTGGACGGCCAGCCGCACGCCCCACACCGCCGTCAGGGCGAACAGCAGCCAGGCCCGAACCGGGTCGCCGGTCGCCGTGACCAGTGATACCAGCGCCACCAGGGCGAACCCGAGCCCCCAGGCGACGTCGACGACGCTGTGCCGCCCCAGCCTCCGCCCGACGGCGAAGGTCCCCAGCATGAGCACGGCCACCGCCCCGGCCGCCAGGGCCGAGGTGAGGGCGAGCGCTGTGAGGTTCATGCCCCCACCTTCCCGGCCCCGGCCCCTCCGGCACCGGCCTCACAGGGCCCCGCCTCCTCCGGCCCGAAGCGGCGCGCGGAGATCTGGTGGACGCCCATCCGCCCCTCCTCGAACGCCAGCGCCCCGCCCGCCAGGTACAGCCGCCACACCCGCGCGGTCTCCTCCCCGGCCAGCGCCACCAGGTCGTCGCGGCGCCGCTCCAGCTCGGCGGCCCACGCCCGGGCGGTCCGAACGTAGTGCCCGCGCAGCGAGCGCACCCCGGTCACCTCCAGGCCCGCGTCCTCCAGCAGCCCGACCGTCTCGCCCAGCGGGCGCATGTGCATGTCGGGGGCGATGTAGCGCTCGATGAACGGGCCGCCGCCGGGCTGGTCGCTCCCCCGGGACATCTGCTGGACCAGCAGCCGACCGCCCGGCCGCAGCAGGTCCCGCAGCCGCCGGGCGAACGGCGCGTACTCGTTCCGGCCCACGTGTTCGCCCATCTCGATGGCGGCCACGGCGTCGAACCCGGCCCGGTCGATGTCGCGGTAGTGCCGCAGCTCCACCTCGACCGCCCCGTCCAGGCCCTCCTCCCGGACCCGGGCGGCGACGTGGTCGCGCTGGGCGGCCGACAGGGTCACCGCGGTCACCCGGGCGCCGTAGTGGCGAGCGGCGTGCAGGGCCAGCGAGCCCCAGCCGCAGCCGACGTCGAGCAGGCGCGAGCCCTCGGCCAGCTCCAGCTCCCGGCAGACCAGGTCGAGTTTGGCGCGCTGGGCGTCGGCGAGGGTGGCGACGGGGTCGTCCTCGGGCCAGTAGGCGCAGGAGTAGGCCATGGTCTCGTCGAGCAGCAGGGCGTAGATGCCGTTGCCCGCGTCGTAGTGGTGGGACACGGCGGCCGCGTCGCGTTCGCGGGAGTGGGTGCGCCCGCGCAGCCGGGCCTCGCCGCGCGGGACCGGCGGCGGGGCGCCGACCGCCCCCAGGGCGAGGAGGACGCGCGCCGCCCGGACCCACTCTCCTGGGCCGGGCGGCGACGTCCCGTGGCGGCGGACCCCGGCGCCGACCCGCCGCAGCGCGTCGGTGAGGTCCCCCTCCACGTCCAGGGCGCCGGTGACGTAGGCGCGGGCCAGGCCGAGTTCGCCGGGCCGGGCCACCACGTACCGCAGGGTGTCGCGGTGGCGCAGCACCACGACGGGCGCGTCGGCGGGGCCCGCCTCGCTGCCGTCCCAGGCGCGCAGCCGCACCGGCGGGTGCCCGTTGAAGAACCCGGCGACCACCGGGGCGAGGAAGTGGGCGACGCCGCGCGGCGCGCCCCTGCGGGAGGCGGTGGTGGTCATCGGGCGCGCTCCAGGAGGATCTGTTCGACGTCGATGATGCCGGAGCGGAACCCGGCCTCGCAGTAGGCGAGGTAGAAGTCCCACATCCGGCGGAAGACGGGGTCGAAGCCGAGTTCGGCCACCTGGTCGGCGGCGGCGTCGAAGGAGCGCCGCCAGACCAGGAGGGTGTCGGCGTAGTCGGCGCCGAACGCGTGCCGGTCGACGACCCTCAGGGAGGTGCGTTCGCGCACCTGCCGTTCGATGGCGGTCACCGAGGGGATGAGCCCGCCGGGGAACACGTACTTGTGCATCCAGGTGTAGGAGTGGCGGGAGGCGCGCATGAGCCGGTGGTCCATGGTGATGGACTGGAGTCCGACCCGGCCGCCGGGGCGCACCAGCCGGTTCAGGGCGGAGAAGTAGGTCGGCCAGTCGTGCTCGCCGACGGCCTCGATCATCTCCACGCTGACCACGGCGTCGTACTCGCCGTCCACGTCGCGGTAGTCGAGCAGCCGGACGTCGACGGCGCCGCCTGCCCCGGCCGCGGCCAGCCGCCGCTCGGCCAGGTCGCGCTGTTCGGCGGACAGGGTGACGGTGGTGACGCGGGCCCCGCGCCGGGCGGCCCGCAGTGCCAGGGACCCCCACCCGGTGCCGATCTCCAGCAGGGTGGTGCCGGGCCCGGCGCCGACGGCGTCGAGCAGGCGGTCGATCTTGCGCTCCTGGGCTGCGGCCAGGGTGTCGGGGTCGCGCGGGCCGGGGCCGTCGAACAGCGCCGCGGAGTAGGTCATGGTGCGGTCCAGGAACAGCGCGAACAGGTCGTTGGACAGGTCGTAGTGGTGGCCGATGTTGCGGCGGGCCGCCGCCCGGGTGTTGCGCTCGCCCCGGACCCGGCGCGGCAGGGTGATGTGGCGCAGCGGTTGCAGGGGCCGCGGGACCAGGTCGGTGTAGTGCTCGGCCAGCCGGGTGAGCAGGGCGACGGGGTCCGGGGAGTCCCATTCGCCGGCCATGTAGGACTCGCCCAGGCCGATGAGCCCGTCCGAGCCCAGTCTGCGGTGGAACGCGTCGGGGTCGTGCAGGCGCAGGACGGGGGCGTCCTCCCCGGGGTCCTGCGCGCCGACCGGATACCGCGTGTCGCCCGGGGCACGCGCCTCGCCCCGCTGTCCCACCTCGGCCCCCTGCCGCACGTCATCCGGGTCAGGCGCTCCGGGGATGGTGATCCGTACGCCACCCGGGGCACGCGCCTCGCCCCGCTGCCGCGCATCACCCCATTGCCCCACGTCGGCCCGCTGCCGAGCATCGGCCGGGCGCCGTACGCCACCCGGCTCGGGGGTTCCAACGGTGGTGATCCGTACTCCGGCCCGGCGGGCGGCGTAGCGGGCCAGCGCCCGGGCGGCGGTGGCGCGCAGGCGGGCCCGGGGCACCCGGGCGACGTCCGGCCAGCGGTCGGCGTCGACGGCGGCCGGGGCGGGGGAGGTCGTGGTCATGGTCGTGCACCTGTCCTGTCGTGTGCCGGTGAACCGTGGTGGGTCGGCCGCGGGCGGATCGGGACGCCGCGCAGGTAGAGGCCGATGCCCCGGGTGCGGATGCGGAGCGCGCCGACCAGCGGGGCCAGCGGGTGGCGCAGGGCGAGCCGGAGCAGGGAGGCCGCGGTGGCCGGGACCCGGCGGCCCCGGACCGTGGCGGCGAAGGGCGGAGCGCCCCCGGTGTGGAGGGTGACGGTGAGGGCGAGCCGCTCCCCGGGTTCGGGCAGGGCCAGCCGGTAGGTGCCCTCGACCCCGTGGAACGGGGACACGTACATGGCCTTGGCCGTGTCCGCCCGCCCGCGGCCGTCCACGTCGAGCAGGTAGCGGTGGCGGTCGCCGTAGGTGTTGTGCACCTCGGCGACGACCCGGGCCAGGGTCCCGTCGCGGCGGCGGCACCAGTAGACGGTCAGCGGGTCGAACACGTACCCGAGCACGCGCGCGTGGGCGAGCACCAGGATCGGCCCGCCGTCGGAGCGGACCCCCTCCCCGGCCAGGAACCCCTCCAGGTCGGCGCGGGTGGCCCGGTGGCCGAACCCGGCGAGGGGGCGCAGCGGCCACGGCAGCCGCGGCGGGCGGTCCAGGTCGGTCAGCCAGTAGTAGGTCCGGTGCGCGAACGCCGAGCGGACCGGGGCGGCGCGCACGTGCCGGACGACGGCCTCGTAGAGGGCGGGCACACCCGCCTCCGGGCCCGCAGTCGTCTCCGGGTCCGCACCCGCCCCCGGGTCCACAGCCGCGTTCACCACGCCACCCCCAGGTTCGCGGCGGCCCGCACCCCCGAGGCGCAGCCGTCCTCGTGGAAGCCCCACCCGTGGTGGGCCCCGGCGAACGCGACGACCCCGTCGTCCAGCTCGGGCAGGCGGCGCTGCGCGGCCAGCACCCGCGGCGTGTACACCGGGTGCTCGTAGTCCATCTCGGCCAGCACCAGTCCGGGGTCGATCCGCCCGTCGTCGTTGAGGGTGACCAGGTGGCGGCGGCGCCCGGGGAGCCGCTGCAACCGGTTCATGTCGTAGCTGACCCGCACGGCCCCGTCCCGCGGGTCGCAGGAGGGCAGCCGGTGGTTCCAGCTCGCCCGCACCGCCGGGTCGCGCGGCAGCACGGAGGTGTCGGTGTGCAGCAGGGTGCGGTTGCGGGAGTACTCGAACGCGCCCAGCACCTCCCGCTCGGCGGGGGTGGGCCGTTCCAGCAGGGCCAGGGCACGGTCGGCGTGGACCGCGACGACGGCGGCGTCGAACTCCAGGACCTCCCCGCCCGCCCGCAGCCGGACCCCGCCGGGGCGGCGCTCCAGCGAGCCGACCGGCGCCCCGGTCCGCACGGCGTCGAGGTTCTTGGCGATCCGCTCCACGTAGGCCCGGGAGCCGCCCGCGACGGTCCGCCACCGGGGCGAGCCCCAGATACCGAGCATGCCGTGGTGGTCCAGGAAGGCGAACAGGTACCGGGCCGGGTAGTCCAGGGCGGTCCCGGGCGGGCACGACCACACCGCGGAGACCAGCGGGACCAGGAAGTGCGCGGTGGTGTGGCGGCTCAGTCCGCGGTCGGCGGCGAACTCCCCCAGGGTGGGCCCGGGGTCCTCGCCGGGGGCGGCCAGGAGCGCGCGGGCGGCCCGGTGGAAGCGCGGGATCTCGGCGAGCATGCGCAGGTGGGCGGCGGTGGCGCGGGAGCCGGTGGGCAGCAGGGCCCGGGCTCCCCGGGCGCCCGCGTACTCCAGGCCGCAGCCCTCGCAGGACACCGACAGGCTCATCTCGGCGGGGCGGGTGTCCACGCCCAGCTCGTCGAAGAGCCGGACCAGGTGGGGGTAGGTGCGGCGGTTGTGCACGATGAAGCCGCTGTCCACGAGGAGTTCGCCGCCGTCCTCGCCGGTGACCCGGTGGGTGTGGGCGTGGCCGCCCAGGCGGTCGTCGGCCTCCAGCAGGGTGACCTCGGCCCGGTCGCGCAGCAGGTGCGCGGCGGTCAGTCCGGACACGCCGGAGCCGATGACGGCGACGCGCCGCCGGGGGTGCCGGTCCTGGCCCATGTGCGTCCCTTCGGTGGGGGGCTGGTACCGGGTATTCGGAGCCGGGTGGAACGCGGATGGGTCGCGGCCCGCCGAAAAGATGTGACCTGCGACACAAATCGCCCGGGGAAAGCCGAAACCACCGGAGGTTCTGGACATCCGGGCGTCCCGACGGCACCGTGGACGAATGCGCGCACTACGAGCGATCGACCGCCTGGACCGCAGGATCCACCGCTTCGTGACCGGCCTGGGAGCACCCGCCCTGGACCCCTACACACCCAAGTTCGTGCAGGCCACGGACAACATGGCGCCCTGGTTCCTGGTCTCGGCGACCCTGGCCGCCACCGGCGGCCCCCGGCTGCGGCGCACCGCCCTGCGCGCCATGGCCGCGGCCGCGGCGGCCAACGCGGTCTCCGCCGGGGTCAAGCACCTGACCGACCGCACCCGCCCGGACCTGTCGCGGGTGCCCCGGCAGCGGATCCCCTACCGCGACTACGGCAGTTCCTCCTTCCCGTCCGGGCACACGGCCGCGGCCGTCGGCTACGCGGCGGGGGTCGCCGCCGACGCCCCGCGCCCGCTGACGGCGCTGGTGGCGCTGCTGGCCGGGGTGGTGGCGGTGTCCCGGGTGCACAGCGGCGTCCACTACCCCGGCGACGTGCTGGGCGGGGCGGCCATCGGGCTGGCCGCGGCGCTGGCGGCGCGCGCGGTGGTGCCGCCCCGGCCGGAGCTGGTCCACGGCGCCGAGACCCTGCCCGAGGGCGTGCACCGCGAACCGGCCCCGCGCGAGGACGCGCTCTCGACCGGCGCGCTGCCCGGGACCGGGGTGACCGTGGTGGTCAACCCGGGCTCGGCCGACGTGCTCCCGGCCGCGGTCGCCCAAGGACTGCCCGGACCGGCGGCCGGCGGCACCCCCTCGCGCATCGCGCGGGCGCTGCCGGGCGCCGTGATCGTCGCCCTGTCCGAGGACGACGACATCGCCCAAGTGATGGACAAGGCCGCCGCGGCGGGCGCGGTGCTCGCGGTGGCGGGCGGCGACGGCACCGTCAACGCGGGGGCGCGCGCCGCCCTGGACCACGACCGGCCGCTGCTGGTGATCCCCGACGGCACGCTCAACAACTTCGCCCGCACCCTGGGGCTGACCTCGGTGGAGATCGCGCTGCGGGCCTACTCCACCGGGCGGGTGGCCCGGGTGGACGTGGGCGAGGTCGACGGGCGGCTGTTCCTCAACACCGCGTCGTTCGGCTCCTACCCGCGCATGGTGGAGCGCCGCGACCGGTGGGCGCCGCGGATCGGCAAGTGGCCCGCGTTCGTGTGGGCGCTGTGGCGGGACCTGCGCGAGGTCGACCCCACCCCGGCCGTCGTGGACGGGCGGGAGACGAGGGTGTGGTGGGCGTTCGTGGGCAACGGCCGCTACCGCACGCACGCCCGGGTCCCGGCGCTGCGCGAGAGCCTGGTGGACGGGCGCCTGGACGTGCGGGTGCTGGGCGCCCGCTCCCCGTTCCCGCGGCTGCGGGCGGCCATGGACGTGCTGCTGGGCCGCCACTGGCGCGGTGAGGGCTACCGCGAGCGGACCGCCCGGGAGCTGGAGCTGACGCTGCCCGAGGAGCCCCGGCTGCTGGCCGTGGACGGGGAGGTCGTCGAGGGGTCCCGGACGGTGCGGTTCACCAAGCGCCCGGCGGCGCTGCAGGTGTTCGTCCCCGCCGCCGGGGCATGAGGGTCCGGGTCCGGCCCGCCGCAGGCCCGGCCGGTCAGCGGCGGCCGCGGCCGCGGCCGCGCCTGCGGTCGGCGTCGCAGTCGCCGATGAGCAGCGACAGCCCGGCGCCGACCAGCCAGGAGTCCTTGGCGATGGCCATGCCCTCCTGGGTCGGCACCAGGGTGCCCGGGCGGCGCATGCCGGGGGTGCGCAGGTACAGGCCGACCAGCCCGGCGCCGAACGCGGCGAGCCCGGCCCCCGCGATCCGGCTGGGCACCACCGGCAGCAGCAGGGCGGCGCCCAGGGCGATCTCACCGGCGGACAGCAGCCGGGTGAACGTGACGGGGTCGATGTCCTTGAGGAAGGGGTAGGTGCCGGCGGCCATGCCGTGCATCCCCTGGGCGGTCTCCTCGTCGGCGTCGCGCTTGCTCAGCCCGGAGTTGAGGATGAACGCCCCGGTGGCCAGGCGCAGGGGGATGTCGCTGATTCTCATGGGCAGTCGCATGTCGTCTCCGTGGAACGGACGTGGATGACTCAGGGCGATTCGCATGCTACCCACCGCGATACCCGAAGGCGGGGAGACCCGCCGTCACCCGCCCGCCCCGCCGTCACAGGCCCGCGACGATCTCCGCGAGGGCCTGCCAGGCCCGCTCGGTGTCGCGGTCGCGCGTGTGCGGGCGGGAGAAGGCGTCCACGAACTCGGCGACGTCCTGGAGCGCCCAGCGCAGCCGGTACAGGTCGAGCCGGTCGGGGTCCACGGGGTGCCCGGAGGCGTCGCTGTAGCGCTCCAGGTCGGCGGCGTCCTCGGCGACCAGCCACAGGTCGCGTTCGGGGGCGGCGGCCCCGACGGTGTCCCAGTCGACCAGCAGCGGCCGGGGCCCGCGCCAGATCACGTTGCCGGGGTGGGGTTCGCCGTGGGTGACGACCGCCGGGGCGTCGGTGAGCCGGGCGGCCCGGCGGTCGTACTCCTCCAGGCGGGTGCGCACCCGCTTGGTGTGCTCGGCCAGCAGTTGGGCGGCGGGCCCGGAGTAGGGGCCGTGTGCCCCGACCAGGGACGGGTCGTCCAGCACGGCGTCGAGGTGGGCGCGGTGCCCGAGCTCGGTCGGTGCCGGGGGCGTCCCGCGCACCGGGGCGACCCGGTGCAGCCGGGCCAGCGCGTCCAGCAGCAGCCCGCGCAGGTAGGGGGTGAGGGGGCGGCCGAACTCGCCGGAGGCGCCCTCCACGTACGGGAAGAGGCTGAGCACCCGGTCGCGGCCCACCGCCCGGACGGTCCGCCCCTCGGGGGTGCGCAGCGGCGCCACCACGAACCCCAGCCCGGAGTCGTCGTGCAGCCGGGCGGCGGTGTCCATGGCCGCGGCCAGCCGCTCCCGCGCCTGCACCGGGGTGGGACCCAGGTAGGCCTTGTGGGACAGGTCGGCGACGGTCGCGAACCAGCGCCGCCCCGAGGTGTCGGTGACCCGCCAGTGGTGGTCGGCGAAGCCGACGGGCAGGTGGGTGAGCGCGACCGGGCGGATGCCCCAGGCCCCCAGGGCTTGGCCGATCCGGTCCTCGTGGAGGTCTGGCAACTCCCGCATGCCGCGAAGCTACCAGTGCGTCCGCGCCGGTGCAGGGGTTTTCGCAGGGTTGCCCCACCCTGTTCACCCGCCCTGTACGCCCCGTCCTCGGAACCCCGGGCTCTCGGAAGCCCCAGGCCTTCAGACCACCGGGTCCCTCGGACCCCGGAGAACCTCGGCCCCCGAGGCCCTCAACTCCCCGAGCCCCTCAGGTCCCCGGGCCTTCGGACCGGCGGGGCCGTCAAGGTCCCCGGGGCCTCAGGCGACCAGGCCGTGCAGGCGGACCGCGTCGGGGCCCCGGGCCACGGTGACCAGCGCGCCGGGGACGGCCACCGCCCGGTGGTCGTCGGCGGCCGGGCCCAGCGGCATCGGCGGCGCCTGCCCGGGCGGGTCCAGGAGCAGCAGCCGGGGTTCGGTGTCGAAGGGGACCGACCACAGCACCGCGACGTCGGCCGTCTCCTCCGCGTCGGTGTGGACGGCGCCGAAGGGCACCGCGACCGCGCCGGGCAGCCCCACGGCCAGGCCCGGGCCGTACTCGGGCACCTCGTCACCGGCCAGGGCGGCGGTCTCGACGATCTCCCCGGCCGGGTCCACCCGGTGGAACAGCACCCGGTCGGCGGCCGTCTCGGCGACGACCGCGCCCGAGGTGTCGGCGCGCACCAGCACGGAGCGGCCGTCGGTCCAGGGTTCGGCGGTGATCCGCACCGCGTGCGACCCGTCCCGCGGGTCCAGGACCGCAGGGGCGCCCTCCCCCATCAGGGGGCCGACCACCACCGCGGGCGAGGCCTCGGGGTCGGTGACCGGGCCGCCGCCGCGCAGCGCGGGGAACTCCTCCAGCCCCGGCAGCTCACGGGTCCAGCGCTCCCGCCCGTCCCGCGGGTCCAGGGCGGTGACCACCCCGGTCAGGTGTTCGCCGGGGGTGTCGGCGATCTCCGCCAGGGAGGTGCCGCGCAGCCGCTCCTGCGGGACACAGGCGTAGGCGACCAGGAACAGGTCGGGGGTGCGCAGGGTGTTGTCGGCGTTCCAGTCCTGCCAGGGCTCGCAGACCCGGCCGGGCTCCTGCGGGACGGTGAACGACCAGGCCTCACCGAAACCGGTGGTGGTCCGGGCGCTGATCCGGGGCGCCTGCCCGTCCTCGGCCCAGGCGTGCAGCAGGGTGCCCGGACCGGCGACCAGCACCCGGGCGCTCACCCCCTCCGGCGGGGGCGGGGTGGTGAACGCCTCCACCGTGGCGCCGCGGGCGGTGTCCAGCTCCACCCAGGCCAGCGGGCCGGTGCGCCCGGGGGCGTCGGGGTCGCCGTGGGCGATGTGCACGCGGGTGCCGCCGCCGTGGACGGCGGCGCGGGCGTCGGCGCCGCGAAGCCGGTAGCGCCACAGCTCCCCGCCGGTGATCCCGTCCAGGGCCACCACCCCGTCGTCCAGGACGACGACCGGGCCCAGGGTGCCGGGCAGCACGTCCACCAGGACGCCGTCCTCGGGCGGCGCCCACGACCAGGCGACCCGGTCGACCCGCACGGGGACCGGCGGCGCGGTCTCGGGGACGGTGCCGGCGACGGTGTGGTCGACCGCCAGGGACAGGGTCAGGGCACGCACCCCGAACCCGGCGACCAGGGCCAGCGCCAGCCCGGCCGCGGCCGGGGGCAGGGAGCGCCGCACCGGGCGCGCCCGCATCCGGCGCCGCCCGGCGGCGATCAGCAGCAGGCCCGTCCCCGCCGCGGAGAGCGCGGCCCACCAGGGGACCTCGGGGGCGAGCGCCAGCGCCGCCCCGCCCAGGCACAGCCCGGCGCCGCACCAGCCCAGCGGTCCGCGCGCGGAGGCGTCGCCGGTGTCCCGGCCGACCGTCAGGTCCTCGACCACACACGCCTCCCCTCGCCCCGGCGCGTCGTGCGCCGACCATACGACGCGCGGCCGACGCGTTCGGTTTTCCGGCGGGTGCGGACGGGGCCCTTTGGGGCGGCCGCCGGCGGACGCGGGCGGGCCCCGGGGCCCGGCTTTTCCGAGCACGGTGCCCCGGGGCCCGCCGGTGCGGGGCCGGAGGTCAGTCCCCGGTGAGTTCGGCCAGGTCCGTGGGGGCGCCGAACAGCCCGTTGAACCGCGGGTCGAACTGTGCCGTGACGTCCTGGCGCTCCTGGAGGACGCCGACCTCGAAGTAGACGTCGGACTGGTCCTGCTGGGCGGCGATCACCTCGGCGGTGATGGGGCCGACCACCTCGTCCGCCCGGTCCTCCCCGGCGCGAACCACCTCGACCGGCAGGCCGGTGAGGTCGGCGTAGAACTCGGCCCACTCCTGCGGGTTCTCGGCCTGCCACTCCTCCAGCTCCGCGTACCGGCCGATGAGGTCCTCGATGGCGGCGGCCGTCGCGGGGTCCTCCAGCGCCTCGGTGCGGGCGGAGATGAACGAGTTCCCGGCGATGTGCCCGGCCCCGGTGGCGATCGCCCGGGCGCCCTCGCCCTCCACCTGCGCCCAGTAGATGAGCAGGGTGGCCAGGGCGTCGACGTCGCCGCCGGCCAGGGCGGTGGGGCCGTCGACGGTCGGGAGGTTGACGGGTTCGATGTCGTCCAGGGTCAGGCCGACCGACTCCAGGGCCTTGATCACGTGGTACTGCATGATCGTGCCCTCCTGGAAGGCGACGCGGGCGCCCTTGAGGTCCTCCAGGGACTCGATGTCGGAGTCCTCGGGGACGACGATGGCGTTGTTGGAGTTCTCCAGCGGGTCCACCACGCCGATGACGGCGACGGCCTGGAGCCCGGCACCGGCGGCGTCGGCGAAGATCAGCGGGGTGTCGGCGGTGACGCCGACGTCCACGGCGCCGACCCCGGCGGCCTCCACGTACTCGGGTCCGGCGTTGACGAACTGCTTCCACTCGATGTCGTAGGGCAGGTCCTGGTCCAGGCCCAGGTGGGCGAAGATCTCCTGGGTGATGGGGGCCGCGCCGAGTTCGCCGACGCGCAGGACGACCCGGTCGCCGTCGGCGGAGCCGGAGGCGTCGGAGGAGCAGGCGGTGGCCAGCGGCAGCAGCAGGGCCAGGGCCGCGGCGGCCAGGGCGCGCGGGCGGACGGTGGTGGGACGGGTG
>NZ_JBJJBV010000019.1:0-44133 GCF_045446735.1 Nocardiopsis protaetiae | reverse complement strand
CCCGGCGTGTGCGGGACCCGTGTAGCTTTCGTGCGGTCACGGGGGCCGCGGGCCCTCACCTTCCCGGAACGGACGCTTCCTCCATGAGAGCGCTCAAGAAGACCCTGGCCACCGCCGCCGCCACCCTGCTGTTCGTGGCCCTGGGCGCGGTGGCCGCCGCCCCGGCCAGTGCCGCCTCCTACAACGGCGCCTGCGGCTCGGGCTACGCGGTGGTCAACTCCGCGCAGGTCGCGCACGGGCTGGGCACCGTGTTCCTGACCTACAACAGCTCCAACGGCTACAACTGCGTGGTGACGGTCCGCAACGACCCCGGGTTCCCCCTGCACATGCACGCGGGGCTGCGCCGCGCGGGCGACGAGAGCACCCACAAGTCGGACTCGGGCCAGTACAACCAGTACGCGGGCCCGGTGTACGTGTACGGCCGGGGCTCCTGCATGGACTGGCGGGGCGTCATCAACAGCCAGGCCATCCAGCGGAACGCCACCAACTGCGGCTGACCGGTACACCGCGCGGCCCCGTCGGAGCACTCCGGCGGGGCCGCGCCCGTCTCACCCCGCCCGCAGGAAGTCCAGCACCGCGGGACCCTGGCCGAGGACGGCGTGCCCGACGCCGGGCAGCACGGTGACCTCGGCGTGCGGGACGTGCGCGCGCAACCGCCGCGCGGTGTCCGCGGAGTCGATCATCAGGTCCTTGTCGCCCATGACGGCCATCACCGGCACGGCCAGGGACCGCAGGTCGGTGTCGGAGAACACGGGCAGGGTCTCGGTGCGCGGCCGGAACCCCCCGAAGGTCGCGGCCACCTCCTCCACCAGCGGCGCGTGCCCGGCATCGTGCAGCCCCAGGACGGCGCGCACCGAGCGGTGCCTGCCCCACCGCCCGAACGGAGTCCAGACCAGGGCGCGGGCCAGCCGCAGCGGGGTCTGGCGGCCGATGCCGCCGGGGCACACCAGCGCCAGCCGCTCGACCCGGTCGGGCCGGCGGACGGCGTGGTCCAGGGCGGTCCACCCGCCCAGGGACATGCCGACGAAGGCCGCCCGGGACAGGCCGAGCCCGGCCATGACGTCGTCCAGCCACCGGGCGACGGCGTCGGAGTCCAGGGCCGGGCGGGAGGGAGCGCTCAGCCCGGGTTCGCCGACCAGGTCCACGGCGTGCACCCGCAGGTGCCGCGACCAGGCGGCCACGTCGCCCGCCCATACCGAGGAGTTGGCGCCCGAGCCGTGCAGCGCCACCACGGGCGGCGCGTCCTCGGGGCCGCTGACCAGGACGAACGTCTCGCCCTCCCGGGTGGGCACCCGCACGTGTTCGGCGGGCACGGGCCAGGCCTCCAGTGCCGCCCGGTAGCGCAGCAGGGCCTCCCGCTCCCCGGCCGCGGACCGGTAGATGGTACTCATCGGACTCCCCTTCTTCCTGCATCACTCCCCATCGGAGCTCGTTGAAGTACACTAAACTTCCCTAAATGGGAGAGTCAAAGGGAATGATGGGGAGCCACGACCACGGATGTCGCACCCGTGGCCCATACTCGCCCCCATGGCGACCAAGGCATGGGACGAGAACGGGCGGACGGTCCACGACCCCACCCCGCACGACGTGGACACGATGGTGACCGGCCTGAAGGCCGGCAACCACTTCCTGATCATCGAGCGCGACGACGACCACTACGTCCAGGTGTGGCGCTACCCCCAGGGCGGCTACCAGCTCGAATACCGCGACGGCGGCCCCACCGAGCACCACCGCGCCTTCTCCGGGTCCTCCCCCGGGATCGTCACCGCCATGACGGGCCGGCTCACCGGCGCCCCCGCCTGGCGCGACCCCTTCACCTGGGACGACATCTCCCACTACTTCACCGGCGACGGCTCCTGACCCGCGGGCACATGTCCCGCGGCGGCGTCCACGCCGACCTGGCCGACGTGCCCGCCGACGAACTCCTGCACCGCCCCCGGGGCGTGGACGCCGTCACCGGGGCGGCGGTGTGGACCGCCCACCTCACCGCCTACGGCGCCCTGGCCGAGGTGGGGCGGCTCGCCCCCGGCGACCACGCGGTCATCACCGCGGCGTCCAGCCCCGTGGGGCTCGCCGCCGTCCGGACCGCCCGCCGCCTGGGCGCGATCCCCATCGCCCTGACCCGCACCGGGGCCACGGCCGAACGCCTGCGCGCCGCGGGCGCCGCCGAGGTGGTCGCCACCGACGAAGGCGGCGCGGCCGACCGGGTCCTGGAGCTCACCGGCGGGCGCGGGGCCGCGGTCGTCCTGGACCCCGTCGCCAGCCCCGCCCTGGCCGAGACGGCGCGGACGGTGGCCCCGGGCGGCACCCTGGTCGTCTACGGGTGGCTGGCGGGCCCCGCCCCGCTGCCGATGAACTGGCCGCTGAACATCCACGGGTTCGCCGTCGACCACATCACCGACCACCCCGACCGGTTCCGGCGCGCCCGCGCCTTCATCGAGTCCGGGCTCGCCTCGGGGGCGCTGGTCCCGGACGTGGACCGGGTCTTCGACCTCGCGGACATGGCCCGGGCCCACCACCACCTGGAGTCCGGCGCACGGTTCGGCAAGGTGGTGGTGACCGTCGACCACTGACCCCGCTCCCCGGCGGGCGCCGGAAAAACGGTGGCCGCCGCCCGACCCCGCGCACTAGCGTGAGCGCACGTGACCGACACCCAGCGCTCCCCCGCCACCGCCGAAGGACTCTTCTCCCGCCCCCACGCGGGTGCCACCACCGGGTTCGCGGTGGTGATGTTCCTGACCGGGCTGGCCGCCCTGGCGGTGGTCCCCACCCTGCCCACCGCCGCCCGCGACCTGGGCGGGGTCCCCCTCTACCCGCTGGTGGCCGGCTGCTTCGTCTCGGCGAGCCTGCTCGGCGGGGTGGTGGGCGGCCACTGGGCCGACCGCGCCGGAGCACACCGACCGCTGGCCACCGGCATGCTCCTCGCCGTGGTCACCCTGCTGGTCTCGGGCACCGCCGAATCCATCTGGTGGCTGGCCGCGGGCCGCTTCCTGGACGGCCTGGCCGGCGGCATGGTCGCGGTGTCGGTCAACACCGCCATCGGCCAGTCCTTCCCCGAACGCCTGCGCCCGCGCGCCCTGGCGCTGATGAGCGCCTGCTGGGTCGTCCCCTCCCTGGTCGGCCCGCCCCTGGCGGGTGTGGTGACCGAACTGTGGACCTGGCGGGCCGTGTTCCTGGGCCTGGCCGCACTCACCCTGGTCCCCGCCCTGGCGGTGGCGTTCCTGCTGCGCACCCGCCCCCCGGCCGGCACCCTCCGGGCCGGGGACGGCACCCGCCGCCCCCCGCTGCTCATCGCCGCCGCCGTCAGCGCGGGCGCCGCAGCCGGCCAGTACGGCATCTCGGCGTGGGACACCCGCCACCTGGTGTTCGCGGTCGCCGGGATCGCCCTGCTGGTGGTGTTCGCGCCCCGCCTGCTGCCCCCGGGCACCTGGCGGGCGGTGCGCGGACTCCCGGCCACGGTGCTGCTGTGCGGGGCGGGGTCGGGGACGTTCTTCACCCTGGAGGCCCTGGTGCCGCTGATGCTGGTGGCCGAACGCGACGCCGCCCCGGTGCTGATCGGCCTGCTCTTCACCGGCGCGGCGATCCTGTGGGCGGTGGCCTCCTGGGTGCAGGGCCGCCTGCTGGAGCAGGTCCCCCGGCACCGGCTGGTGGCGGCCGGGGCGGTGGTGATGGTCGCCGCGGTCGCCGTCGCCGTGATCGGCGCGCTCCCGGCGGCCCCCGCGCCGGTGGCCGGATCGTCCATGCTCATCGCCGCCGCGGGCATGGGGATGCTCGCCCCCTCCCTCACGGTGCTGTCCCTGGCGCACAGCCCCGGACGGCAGGGGTACGCCAGCAGCGCCATGCAGATCAACCAGAACCTGGGCCAGGTCATGGTGCTGGGCGCCGCCGCGGCGGTGTCCAACCTGTCCCTGGCCCTGGGCGCGGCCGCCCCGGCCGGGTACGCCGCGGCCTTCGCCCTGCTGCTGGTCCCCTGCGCGGGCGCCGCCGTGCTGGCCGCCCGCACCCGCAACGCCTGACCTGCGAGAACCGGGTGCGGGCCCGCCGCCGCGGGGCTATGGTCGACGGGTCGCACCCCACAACCGCACCCCGGGAAAGGACCGTATGAACGCCGAGCCGCCCCGCACCTTCGAGATCCTCCTCCCCGGCTTCGCCACCGACACCGAGGCCATGGAGCAGGCGGACACCGTGGCCCGCCTGCTGTGCCCCGAACCCGGGCACGAGGGCCCCTGCCCGATCCCCTGGAGCCTGGGCTCGCGCCTGGAAGAGGAGGAGCCCGACCCCGTTGGCACCGGCCACACCGTGGTCGCGGGCGTCTACGCCACCGCCGCCGCGGCCCGCGAGGCCGCCGACCGCATCGGCGCCGCCCTGGGCCGGCCGGCCCGCCTGGTGGAGGTACCGCTCGACGAGTACCCCTACCTGGAGGAGCAGTACCGCGTCGAACGCGGCCTGGACACCTAGCCGACCGGACACCAGCGGCCCGGACACCTAGCGCCGCCGCGGGACCAGCGCGAGCAGCCGGGCGGAGACGGACTCCAACGGCCCCCGGTCGAACCGGCTCGACCACCACCGGGCGGCGACGGCCAGGACCAGGGCCATCGCGCAGTAGACGGCGGCGACCGACGCCCCGATCACCAGCGGCCCGGCCCCCCACAGCACTCCCGCCAGGCCCAGCCCCCAGCCGAAGAACACCACCGACCCCAGCAGGTTCTGGAGAACGTAGCAGCTCAGGGCGGTACGGCCCACCGCGCTCAGGGACCGGACCACCTGCCCGTTCCCGCGCGCCCGGTCCAGCAGCCACCCGGTCAGGCCCACGTACCCCAGCATCAGCGGGCCGGAGAAGGCGTACCGGTGGGCCACACCGAGTTCGGGCACCGCCGAACCCAGGACGCACAGCGGCAGACCCAGGCCCAGCCCCCACACCAGCAGCCGTCCGCGGATGCGCCGCCCGCCCGCGGTGTCGTCGAAGGCGCCCGCCCGGTAGAGCCGCACCCCCAGCAGGAACAGGAACAGGACCATCGGGAAGGCCACCGCGATCTCGGCGCGGGTGCCCCAGAAATGCGACCACCGGTCGGCCACCTGCGCGGCATAGGAGCCCTCGATCATCAGCAGCTCCCACTCGCCGACCTCCACGGGGTCGGGGTCATCGGCCGAGAACAGGAAGAACAGCAGGGTGAACGCGCCCATGAGGGCGAGGTTCACCCCCAGCGCCGCCCACATCACCACCGACCGCACCCTCTCCGAACGCCCCAGCAGCCACGCGACCACCAGCGCGGTGACCGCGTACCCCATCAGGACGTCCCAGGCGAACAGCAGCACGGTGTGCAGCGCCCCCTCGACCAGCAGCAGGACCTGGCGCCACCCGTGGCGGCCGGGCCAGCGCCGGCCGTGCGCGGCCGCCGCCCGGTACTGCACCGCCAGGCCGACGCCGAACAGCATCGCGAGCATGGCGTAGAACTTGCCGTTGACCAGCGGGTCCAGCACCGCCCGGAAAGCACCCGCGGGTTCGGCGACCCCGGGCAGGAAGACCCAGATGTTGGCGGCGAGGGTGCCCAGGATGGCGACCCCCCGCAGCACGTCCAGGAGAGGCAGCCGGGGCGGGGGCGCGGGCCGGTCCCCGGTGCGCTCTCCCCTGTGCTCTTCGGGGCGGTCGTGTGCACGGTCCTCGGCGCGGTCTCGGGGGCGGGCCCGTGGGGCCCCGGATTCGGTGTCCATGCCCGCCAGCCTGCGCACCCCACCCCCGACGGCGCGTCCGCCGCACGGCAGACACGGCCCCTTATGCCGTTCGGCGGACGACGGGCACACCGCCATGGCCCACCATGAGGGGATGGAGACGACCCGGACCCCCACGGACGCCCCCCGTGCCGGGGCACCGCACCGCCTCCGGCTCCCCGCCCCCGCCCGGGACGCGTTGATCGCCGCGGGCTGGGCCGTGGTGTTCGCCTGGTGGGAGATCCCCGGCGCCACCGGCGCACCCTGGTGGGCGCTGCCCCTGGCGGCCCGCTTCTCCCGAAACTACGGCGAGCCGCAAAGTAACCACTGAGTAGCTTCGCGGGTGGTCAGAACCCCTCTCCCAGCCCCAGTTCGCGCCCGGCCGGGCAGGGGTAGTGGTTTGGCAGGTCAGGCAGCGACGCTCGCGCACGGTCGAGTTCTCGTGGAGGTAGGAGGCTTGCAGGGCGCACTCGGCCTGGAGCGGACCAGTTCGGCCTCGGCCAGCTGTTGGAGGGCGGCCGAGAGCGGTGGCGGTCTCGGCGAACACGTCGATTCTCCTTCGTTCAGGGGGCGGGGGGTGTCAGACGCTGATCATGAGCCGGTGGCCGGTGGGAAGGACTCCTTCGGCGCGGTCGCCGGACCAGCCGTGAGGAGGGGAGCCCTCATCCCCGCGTGCTCGGCCCACCGAGCGGGTCCTGCGGCACCCCCGAAATCCTTACCGACAACCCGTCGGTATATTTACCGACGTAGCGTCGGCAAGTGACGCTCTCGCATGCACGCAGAGAGGTCGGACATGTTCCTAGCCATGCGCGAACTGTGGTTCGCGCGTTCCCGCTTCGGACTGATGGGGGCAGTCGTCGCCCTGATCGCGGTGCTGATGGTGCTGTTGTCGGGGCTCTCCTCGGGCCTTGTCGAAGATGGGGTGTCGGGCCTGCAGCGCCTGCCCGTCCACAGCTTCGCTTTCGACGAAGAAACAGAGGTCAGCTCTTCCTTCTCCCGCAGCCGTGTGGATGAGGAGCAGCTCCAGGAATGGCGTGACCAGCCCGATGTCGCTGAGGCAGCTCTCTTCGGCAACCTGCTCGTCAACGCCCGCAGCGACAACGACGTGCCCATCGACCTGGCCTTGTTCGGTGTGGAGGAGGACTCCTTCCTCGCCCCCCAGGCCCACGAAGGCCAGAACCTGGCACAGCACGACGGTCTGGTCGTCTCCCAAAGCGCGATCGACGAGGGGATCGCCATCGGCGACATCCTGACCGTGGAGCGGTTGGGCACCGAACTGGAAGTCGTCGGAGCCTTGGAGGACAAGCACACCTACGGCCACGTCGACGTCGCCTACCTGCCGCTGAAGACCTGGCAGGAGATCTACGCCGGTGTCACTCCCGAACAGGAGACCGATCCCGCCGTCTACACCGAGGCGACCGCTGTGGCCCTCAAGGCCGAACCGGATGCGGAGATCGACCACGCCGCTGGCGACAGCGCCGCCGGGACGATGACCCTGACTCTGGAGGAGACCTTCGACGCCTCTCCCGGATACAGCGCGGAGACGTCGACACTGGACTTGATCAAGGGCTTCCTTTACGCCATTTCAGCGCTGGTCATCGGTGCCTTCTTCACGGTCTGGACGATCCAGCGCAAGCACGAGCTGGCCGTGCTGCGTGCGATGGGAGCCTCTACCGGCTACCTCGTGCGTGACGGTCTCGGGCAAGCCTTCGTCATCCTGGTCGTGTTCTGCGCCATCGGGCTCGGCGTGGGCGTGGGAACGGGCTCCCTGATCACCGGATCAGGAGTGCCCTTCCTCCTGGAAGGGGCCGCGGTCGCCACTGCGGTGGTCCTGCTGATTGCTCTCGGGTTGTTCGGCGCGATGACCGCCATCGTCCGCATCTCCTCGATCGATCCACTGACCGCCCTGGGAGGGCAGCGATGACCGTCACGACCGCATCCCACGCAGCACCCAAAGACAAGAACGCCGAGGGACTTCTTCTCGAAGGCGTGACCCTGCGCCTGGGCGACGGAGATACCACTGTCACTGCCCTGGACGAGGTGTCCATCGCGATCCGCCCCGGAGAGCTGGTCGCGGTGGTGGGACCCTCGGGAGCGGGTAAGTCCAGTCTGCTCGCCGTCGCCGGGGCTCTCACCGTCCCCGACTCCGGCACCGTCCGCGCTGACGGCCAGGACATCACCGCCCTGTCCAAGCGGGCCCGGGCGCGCTTTCGCCGGGACCACATCGGCTTCGTGTTCCAGTCGGGCAACCTGCTCGGCTCCCTCACCGCTACCGATCAGCTGCGCATGATGAGCCATCTCGGACGTGGGGGCGCACGGCAGGACGCCCAGCGGCTCCTGGAAGAGGTCGGCATGGGCGACAAGGCGAACCGGCGGCCGCACCAGCTCTCCGGCGGGGAGCGCCAGCGGGTCGGGATCGCCCGGGCCCTGGTGGGCGGGCCCTCGGTCCTGCTCGTGGACGAGCCCACGGCGGCGCTGGACCGTGCCCGCAGCCACGAGATCGTCCGGTTGCTCGCGCAGGAGACCAAACGGTCCGATGTGGCTACGATGATGGTCACCCACGACCATGACGTCCTGAAGTATTGCGACCGGACCGTGCAGATGAGGGACGGTCGCCTATCGGAATGAGCATGGAGGGGATCTTGCCTCGGATCGCAGCGGCCACCCTCGCCGACCACCAGGCCAACCAGCGCCGCGCCGTGCTCGACGCGGCCCGGGAGATCCTGGCCGAGGTCGGCGGCGACGCCCTGTCCCTGAGCAGGGTAGCCGCCCGGGTGGGCCTGGCTCGCTCCAGCCTTTACCAGTACTTCGACTCCCGCCAGGACCTGCTCGACGCACTGGTCGAGGACCTGTTCCCCCGCTGGTCTCAGCTGGTGACCGGCGCGATGGCCGGGGAGCCGTCCCCGGCCTTGCGTGTGCTCGCCTACGCCGATGCGAACCTGCGGTTGGTGGCTAACGGCGAGCATGTGGTGGCTGGGGCGCTGGCCGCGGCCTCGCCCGGAGCGGACTTCGCCGAGCGCAGCCGTGTGATGCACGACCAGCTCGCGGCCCCTCTGTCCGAGGCGCTGGAGGCACTGGGGGTCCAGGATCCGCAGGGCACGGCGGAACTGGTCAACGCCGTGGTGCACAGGGCTTCGCGCATGATCGAGTCCGGTACCTCCCTGGAGGACGCCTCGGCGCGGGTCGAAGAAATCCTCCGCCCCTTCCTCATGGCCCAGGAAAACCGGCACGGTTCCTGAACCAGCCCTCTCTCCGGGTCCATCGGATGCGGCCCTCTGAGCCTTGTGCGGAGTCTTTGTGCCCCTTCCACTGCACGAACGCGCCCTTTCCCCGTTCCGCTGACGGCCTCGGGGCGGCTCTGTCGCCCGCGACCACCCTCCCGGTATGACCGTCACCGGTCGCTAGCACCAGCGGCGTGTCAGGCATGTCCTCGACTAGCTCTGCTCCCACGGTTTCGGGGGCGCACGCCCAGTCTGGAGTCTTCTCCCTTGCCGTTTGTGCCGCGCTCGTAATCACCGCAAAGGAAATAGATGTGAACAGCGAAATCCCCGATCAGGTCGCACAGATGGCCTCGGCCAGCGACAACCTGATCATCGCCATGGTGGTGACCTACGCCGTCGCCCTGCTCCTCTTCACTCTGGAGGCGGCCTTCGGCCGACGCACAGAAATCGCAGGAAGCCGGTCCTGGAAACGCAGAGCGCGCCGTTCAGAAGAGGAAAGCCTCCCCTCAGGGGTGATCACAGTCGAACGCGCTGGCCAAAAGACCACCGCTCCCAGGAACGCGCTGGGGCACTTGGCCCTCGCTGTCACTGGAGTGGGCTTTCTACTCAGCCTGGCACAGGTGGTCACCAGGGGACTCGCCGCTGGCCGCTGGCCCTGGGGCAACATGTTCGAGTTCGTCGTCACCCTGTGCCTGGTGGCTGTCGGAGGGCTCCTCTATGCCTCTTGGAGGTACCGCGCTCGTTTCCTCGGCGTGTTCGTGCTGGTCCCGGTCCTGATCCTGCTGGGCATCGGGGTGCGCTGGCTGTACGTCGATCCGGGTCCGCTGATCCCGGCGCTGCAGTCCTACTGGGTGCCGATCCACGTCCTCGCCATCAACGTTGCGGGCGGCGCCTCCATGGTCTCGGGTGCGGCCGGAGTCACCTACCTCATCTCTCACCGCACCGAGGCCAAGCGCGCCCGGGGGGAGGAAGTCGCCGGGATCTCGGGCCGCTTGCCCAGCCCCGAGCTGCTGGACCGCATCTCCCACCGGTTCATCCTGTTCGCGTTCCCGCTGTGGACTTTCGGCATCATCGCCGGGTCGATCTGGGCGGATGAGGCCTGGGGTCGCTTCTGGGGGTGGGACCCCAAGGAGGTCTGGTCGTTCATCTCCTGGATGATCTACGCGGCTTACCTGCACGCCCGGGCCACGGGCGGCTGGCGCGGACCCAAGGCGACGTGGATCAACGTGCTCGGTTTCGCCACCGTCCTGTTCAATTTCTTCGCGGTGAACTACATGTTCAGCGGCCTGCACTCCTACGCCTGAGGGCCGATGGGTTCCCCACCAGGGAACAGATGTGCGCGCGGCTTTCCGGGAGTTGAGGGCCGGTACCCGGGAGGGTGCTGGCCCTCGCCGTGGGACGTGTGCGCAACGGGGCGTTGCTAGGCGGGGGTGAGGCCATCCGCAGGGCCCGACCGGGGGAGGGGCGGAAGAATACTCACTTCTCCTGGAGTTCGGTGCGGCGGCCGCCGGACAGTTCCGGCACGTGCTTGTACAGGGTCGAGCGGGACACGCCCAGCAGGCGGGCGATGGAGGCCACGCTGTTGTCGGGGCGGGTGAGCAGGTCGCGGGCGTGGCGGATCTGCTCTGGAGACATCGCCGGCGGGCGGCCCAGGCGTTTCCCGGCGGCGCGGGCGGCGTCCAGACCCTCCTTGGTGCCCTGGACGATGAGTTCGCGGATGAACTCGGCCAGCGCGGCGAAGACGTGGAACACGAGCCTGCCCCCGGGGGTGGTGGTGTCCAGAGCCTCGTGCAGGGAGCGAAAGCCGATCCCGGCGCGGCGCAGGTCGGAGACCAGGGTGATCAGGTCGGCCAGGGAGCGGGCGAGCCGGTCCAGGGAGGCCACGACCAGGGTGTCGCCGGGGCGCAGGTAGGCCAGACATGCCTTGAGGTCGGGGCGCTGGGCGTTCTTCCCGGACTTCTTGTCGGCGAAGATCTTGGAGCACCCGGCGGTTTCGAGGGCGGCGAGCTGACGGTCGAGCTTTTGGCCCTGGGTGGAGACGCGGGCGTAGCCGACCAGGGCCCCGCCGCCGTGGGCGGGTTCGGGGGCGAGCGGATCATCCGGCAGGGCAAGAGCGGGGGCGGTGTCCATCCCCTAAGTGTACGAAAAAGGGTGTCGTTGGAATATATGAACATCACAAGTTCTCAACACGTTTTTCCGACACCCTCAGGCCCGGTTCGACGCCCTCCGGCAGCGCTCCGGGCACCTGTCCAACAAACGATCGTTTCTCGGACGCATGACCCGGTCGATGATGGCCCTGCGCGCCGGGGCTCGGACTGCAAGGATGAGGCCGTGACCGACTTCTATTACTCCGACCGCAATGACCCCCCGACCCCCCAAGACAAGGAGACGATCACGCCTGAGGCCTGGGGCGCACTCGTCTCCCTCGTGGACCAAGCCCTGGACAACGGGTCACTGGCACGCGCCTTCCCCCTCCGTGACTGCCACAAGCACCACAGGGCCGGGGATGGACCCACCACAGGGGTTGACCGCCCGAAGCTGTTCCGGGCCATGCGCGG
Source organism: Nocardiopsis protaetiae (assembly GCF_045446735.1). NCBI lineage: Bacteria > Bacillati > Actinomycetota > Actinomycetes > Streptosporangiales > Nocardiopsidaceae > Nocardiopsis > Nocardiopsis protaetiae. The sequence goes on along the minus strand of NZ_JBJJBV010000019.1, from coordinate 32,645 downwards.
GGAGATCCTCCGCCTGCCCTTGGTGCCGGACGCACACAAGGCCTACCGTCTCGATGCCGATCAGGTACCGGACACCTCAACCGCCTTGGACATGATCGAGTTCATCGGCCCCCACATCCACAGCCCTGACGGCGAGGACCGTAGCTGCTACTGGGACGGGATGATCGACGTTCACTACACGTTCGCCGAGTTCACCCCTCAGGATCCCAACGGCCTGTTCCCCGGCGAACAGCCCCGGCTGGCTCCCGGGCAGGAGGAGTACCGTCAGGCTGTCGAGAGGATCTTTCGACGTCAGGGTCTGGCGTTCACTCTGGACCGTCAAATGAAGGTGAGTCGGCGCGGACCATACGAAGCACGCGCCCAGCTCTCGAATTTTCACCCCCAGACCGGTGACCAGGCCCTGGACGAACTGTTCACCTTGGCGACGACCCTCTTCCTGTCACCAGATTTTCAGGAGAGGATCTGGGCATTGGAGAAGCTGTGGGACGCCTACGAGTGGACCATGACGCTCCACCCGGAGGGCAAAGACAAGAAGGACTCGGCGACCAAGTTGCTCCGTCAAGTCGCTGGCGGCTCGGAGAAGCTCTTCCAGCTCTTGGACGACGAGTTCTTGGCTCTGAGAGATATCGGGAACGACTTCCGGATCCGCCACTTCGGGCGCTTCAAATCGCACGAACTTCCCAGCAGCGAGTTCGTCGACTACCTGTTCACCCGAATGCTGGCCGCGCTGGCGTTCGTGCTGCGCTCCTCCGGTCGCATGGCCACCTGAGACCAGTTCATCGACCCTGGTGGATCGGCGCGAGCTCTTGGCGTAGGTCCACCACCGGCACCCCTTCGGGTCCTTCCACCGATCCCTTGCCGAAGCGCACCCACAGGGGCAGGGCACCGGCGTCGCGGGCGAAGGCCAGCTTGGCGGCCGAGGAACGGTTGGGCGCGGAATCGATCTCGACCACGACCGTGACGAAGACCGGATGCCACAGCACCACGTCCAGGCGCCCGTAGCGTTGGGCTCCCGGCGGCAGGACGGGCAGTCCCAGCTCGCGCCAGACACGGGCCTGCCCCAGTTCGGCGGGGTAGAACTCCTCGGCCCACGCGCTGATCTGGCGGGTCAGGGCTCTGGTCAGCCGCGCGGTGGAAAAGGCCCCGTCCTCGACCTCGTGGTCGGCCACAGCGGCGCGGACCCAGCCGGTGAGCCAGGCACGGAACCGTTCGGCGGCCTGGTCGACCTCCTCCGTGGGCGCGGGCCGAGGTGACCGGCCGGTGAGATGGTGCAACCAGCCCTGGGCCCAGTGACCCCGGCCCACCACGTTGATGACCCCGTCGGTGGCCGCGGCCCGGCCCACCTCGGCCTTGGTCGGCACCAGGTGTTGAGCCCGCTCGGAGATCATGCCCAGCACCTGGTCCACACGGCCGGTCTTGTCCATGACCTGTTCAGCGGCCAGAGCTCCCTGGAGATGCTTGGCCGCCCACCACCGCCACTCGGCCACCAGCGGAGCCGGAGCCTCCTGTTCGACGTCGATGCCGTCGAGCATCTCGCGGGCCCGCCCGGCGAACCCGCGCGCCGCAGCACCGAGTTCGGCCTTCAAACGCCCCTCGTTGGCCTTCCACCAGGCATTCTGGCAAGGCCAGCACCGTTGGCGACCCTTGCCCGCGGCATTGGTGGTGATCATCTCGCTGTGCCCGCACCCCGGATAGGTGTGACGGACCCGGTAGCCGGTGCACTCACGGCAGGCGCCCACGTCCCCGTTCTTCCATTGGGGCAGGGAGGTGCGAGTGGAGATCCGGTCGATCCACTCATGGCCCTGGGCGCACTTCCACCACACCTCGATGGGGCTGGAGGGCGGCACGGTCATCGGATCCAGGCCGCTGTCGGCGTTGCGCTCGACGTGCCAGGTCGCGGCGACCTCGGGTGGCAGCGTGCCCACCGGGCGCGCACCTTCCTCGGTGGATGACATGGGGGTCGCTTTCAGCTCGGGAACGGGCCGTAGGGCTCGGTGCGCGCGAAGATCTCCTCCGACGTGCGTTCGGGACCCTCGTCGGGGGCACCGAAGACCGGGTGCTGATCCTCAGGAGTGCAGGCGTCCCGGCGCTGGTTGAATCCGTCCCTGCCAGGGCCGGCCACGTACAAGGAGGCGCCCTTGCCGTAGAGCAGGGCGTGGGTGGCGGCGTCCTCCTTGTAGGACAGGCGCTGGTCGATGCCCATCGCCCGCAGCTCGCCCAGGACGCGGGCCACGTCGCGTCGGTCCCGCCAGTCCTTGGTGTAGACGCAGATCAGCCGGTCCTTGCCGGGCTTGTCCTCGGTGGCGACCTTGGCCTTCCAGCCCAGGCGGCCGGCCTCGGTGGCCTCAACGATGGCCGCCCACACCTCGTTGACCCGCTCGGGTGCGGTGAAGGGCATCCACTTGCCGGTGAACCCGGCGTTGACCAGGGCGGTCACCTCCTTGCGTTCGGTCTCGGTCGCGACCAGGTTCACGGCGTAGCGCCAGGGATGCATCTTCTCTGTCCCTTTCATCGGGGGTCTCACACGGCCAGGTCCAGGCGTTTGTCCATGTCCAGATTGAAGCGGCCGTAGGGGTTGATGTGGGTCCAGAACAGCGGGTTCAACCCGCGCCGGTCCTCGGGGGTGAGTCGCCCCGCCCATGCGGGGTCTTCCAGCACCCGTTGCAGGAGCAGGGTGTTGACGTAGACCAGGCAGGACTGGAGCAGGTGCAGGCACAGCATGGAGACCTCGGCGTGCTCACGGTCGCCACCGGTGAGCACGCCCTCCTTGCCGTAGAAGAACTTGTCGTTGGCGCCGTTCCAGTTCTCCACCACCTCCAGGCCGCCGTGGATCTCCCGACGCAGGGCCTCGTCGGCCAGGTAGTCGCAGGCGAAGATGGTGCGCACCGCCCGACCGAGTTCCTCCAGGGCCTGGTAGACGGGGTTCTTGGGGCCACCGCCCTTGGTGAAGCGGCGCAGTACCTGCTCGGTGTCGGCAGTGCCCAACCGCAGGGCGGTGGCGTACTTGACCATCTGGTCGTAGTTACGCCCGATCAGCGCCCAGTCGATGGGCCGGTTCTTGACCACCCGCTCCAGGTGCGGCCACGTCGCCGGGCCCTCGTCGGGGCTGTACAGGCGCACCGCGCCGATGTTCTTCAACCGCGGCAGCAGCTTGAACCCCAGCAGCTCGGTGAAGGCGAACCCTACGATCGACGCCCCGTGGGTGTCGGTGTAGTTCGCCTCGACCTCGGCGTCGGTGCAGTGCCGCAACACCCCCTCGATCATCGCCGCGACCTCCGAGGACGAGCACGACTTGAGCTGGGAGTAGATACACGCCCGGCCCTTGTCGACGTGCCAGTAGATCATCACCCCATGCCCGCCATAGCGAGCGTGGAACTCCGTCATCAGGTTCGACTCCCACGACCCGAACCGCTTGGAGTCCGACGCGGTGGTCGTGGCCGTCCCCCACCAGGTGGCGTCCCGAGCGGCGAAGGTCTCGTTGACCACCCTCGCGATAGCGCGGCGCAGGTTGTCGCGGGTGATGTGCGAAGCCCTCGTGCGGCGCAACGCCCCCTCGTCCTCGCCGTGCTCGCCCGTGGCGATCATCTGCTTGATGCCCATGTTCGTCCCGAGCGCGAACAGACACAACAGCAGACGCCGGTGCAACGTCGCCTTCGGGATGGCCTCGCGCGTGGCCACCGAGACGAACTCCTCACAGAACCCGGTGAGCAGCGCGGTGTCCTTGAGGATGTCGAGCAGATCGATGGTGCCCCACCGGCGCTGTACCTCGCCCTTGAGCGCCCCTAGGTTCTGCGGTTCGGGCAAAGGCTCCAGCTTCGGCACGCTGATCCAAGGCTGACCCTTGCGGGTCACCACCCGCACCCCGCCCGTGGTGCCCTCCGACATCGCCGTATCGAGCCGGTCCAAGGCCTGACGCATCCGGGTACGTACCCCGTCCACGAACGCGTTCGCCTCCACCGGCTTCTTCAGCGCCGCGTAGTACACGTCCCGGTTGTCGGCGAAGTCACCGGGCAGGTCGGTGTCGGGGTTACGCCACTTGCCTGCGCCCTCCACGTAGATCTCCCGCCGGCGCAGGGCCTCACGCAGCGCGATGAGCACGCACAGCTCATAGGGGATGCGCTCCACCCGCCCCGAGGCGGCGTCGGTGACGGCCTCGGCCCAGGCCTTGGGCACCACGCCCTCGATCGGCACGCGCTCGACGGTGCCGTAGAACTTCTCGGTGCGGTCGACGTCGGTGTAGCGGCCCAGCAGCTCGATCGCCTCCATCACCGGACGGTAGGAGGTGTTGTTGCACCTGAACGACAGCGCGGCCAACAGCGGGGAGAGCATCCTTCGGTAGTGGTGGGAGTAGGAGCCGCGCAACTGGTAGCGAACCCGCTCGGCCATCGCCTTCTCCGTGGCCATCAGCTCCCGCGCGAGCCTGCGCAGCGTCCTCTCCCCACCCGGGACCGCGCCGAAGATCACCTCCGACACCGTCCCTCCGGGCTCGGCCAGGGAGGCGTCCACCATCCGACGCAGGATGCCCTTCTTGCCCGGCACCGCGGTCAACTGGCCGATCAGCTCTTTTTCCACCCGCTTCTCCGCACGGGCGTTGATCCGGTGGATGAGGCGAATCAACAGCTCCACCAGACCGTCGATCAACTCGGCCTGCCGGGTCCAGCACAACGCGGCCAGCAGGGTGTAGCGCACCGCCGGTGCGCACTCGGCGAAGTCGGAGGGATACATCCGAGCAGCCCGAGACCGCCAAGCGGCCACGATCTTCTCCGACACACCCCCGAACGGCTCATCGGGGAGCCCCAGGGCCTGCACGGTCTTGAGCTTGTCGATCTCGGTGAGCAGGGTTTCCAGACCCAACGGTCCGGGGTCGGACTTCACGGCCAACAGCACGCCCTCGGTGCCCAGCACCCGGCTCTGGAGCCGGTCACAGATGCCCGGACCCAGGCGGGTCATCACGCTGGTGGTGAAGGCCTCCTCGAACCGACGCACCCCCGAGGCGACGACCCGCTCGATCTGCCCAGGTGAAGGAGGTTCGACCCTCAGGGTGCGGCACCGGCGCTCCACGGCCTGGGCGAGCTCGTCGCGGTCGACCTCCACCGGGCACACCTGGTCCGCGAGCCAGTCGGCGAGCTGGTCCTCTTCGTCCTCGGTCGCCGGGTGTGTGCCGTACTTGTCGCGGATCTGGTGGCGGTGGTATTCGATCGTCCGGCCGGTCCAGGCGTACTTGGTGAACAGGGCCCTGTCCACGTTCACCTGGTCGGCGACGAATTCCACTGCGGCCGCCGGGATCTCCTCGGCGTAGGTGGGGATGCGGCCCTCGACCTGGAAGAACTTCAGCAGCAGTGCGAAGCCGAGCCTGGTGGCGCCGCTCTTGTTACCGAGTAGCTTGCGGTCGCCTTCTTCCAGGGTCCACTCATCGACGAGCTGTTCGAGGGTCCAGTCCTGGCGCATGAGAAGGCGCTCCCAGATCGTGACGGTCGGTAGTCGACAGCGCACACGATCGCGGACCGAGGGCGGGTTACCGGCGGGTTCGCCTGATCCGTGACCTCAGGCCGCTCCCGAAGCTACTCATGGGTTACTTTGCGGCTCGCCGTAGCTTCGGGAGAACTGGGCCCTGGCGGTGGCCTGCGCCTGCCTGCCGCTGGTGTGGCGGCGCCGGTACCCGCTGGCGGTGGCCCTGGCCACCGGCAGCGCGACGCTCGCCGCGGCGGTCCTGCTGGACGTGGGCGCACCGATGCCCGAGGCGGTGGCCGCGTTCGCCGCCGGCTCCGCGGTCCTGCACCGGGCCCCGGCCGCCCTGGTGGGCGCGGTCTCGGTGCCGTGGATCCTGGCCCTGTTCACCCTGGGCGGCGAGCAGCCGGTCCCGGCCCTGCTGTGGGAGAGCCCGCTCCAGCTCGTGATGATCGCCCTGACCGGGACCCTGCCCGCGCTCGTGGGCCTGCTCCTGCGCATGCGCGCCGAACGCGCCGGGCAGCGGCGCACCGCAGAGCGTTCCCGCATCCAGCGCGAACGCGCCCGGGAGCGGGCCCGGATCGCCCGGGACGTGCACGACATCGCCGGACACCACCTGAGCGCGATCCGCCTGCTGGCCGTGGGCGGCCGCGAATCCCTGCACGGACCGCGGGCCGACCCCGACCGGGTGCTGTCGGCGATCGCCGACACCGCCGGGCGGGCGGTGGGCGAGCTGCGGGAACTGCTGGAACCCCTGCGCGAGGAACGGTGGGAGGAACCCCCGCCGCCGCAGGTGCGGCTCGCGGACCTGCCGCACCTGGCACAGGCGGTGGAGGGGGTCGGCCTGCCCGTGGAGCTGACGCTGCCCGCCGACCTGGACGCACGGGTCCACCCCCGCGTCGCCGAGGGCGTCTACCGGATCGTGCAGGAGGCGCTGGGCAACGCGCTGCGCCACTCCTCGGCCCGGCGGGCCCGGGTGCGCCTGGCCCACCACGGCACCGACATGCTGCTGGTGGACGTGGTGGACGACGGCCTGACCGCACCCGGGGCCGCCGCCGCGCCCGGCCTGGGACTGCGGGGCATGCGCGAACGCGCCCGGGAGCTGGGCGGCCGCGCCCGGGCAGGGCCCGAACCCGGCGAGGGCTGGCGGGTACGGGCCCTGCTCCCCCTGGCACCCGCCGACCACGGAGAGGACACCCGCCCATGATCCGGCTCCTGGTCGCCGACGACCAGCCCGCCGCCCGGGAGGGGCTGCGCCTGCTCTTCGGGGCGGCCCCGGACGTGACCGTCGTGGGAGCCGCCGCGCACGGCATCGAACTGGTCGCCATGGCGCGGCGGCTGCGCCCGGACGTGGTCCTCACCGACATCCGCATGCCCGGGATGGACGGGGTGGCGGCCGCCCGCGAACTGGCCCGGCTGGACCCGCCGCCGCCCACCGTTGTGCTGACCACCTTCGACCTGGACGAGTACCTGTTCGGCGCGCTCCAGGCCGGGGCCGCGGGGTTCCTGCTCAAGGAGAGCGAACCGGAGCTGTACGTGGAGGCGGTGCGGGCGGCGGCCCGCGGCGAGGGGGTGATCGACCCGCGGGTGACGCCGCGGCTGGTCGACCGGTTCGCGCGGACCTCGCCGCGCACCCCGCCGCCCCGGGCCAGGGACCTCACCGACCGGGAGCGGGAGGTCCTGCGGCTGGTCGCGCGGGGCTACGGCAACGCGCGCATCGGCCGGGAGCTGGGCATCACGCCGGGCACCGCCAAGGTGCACGTGGCCCGCATCCTGGCCAAGCTCGGGGTGGCGGGCCGGGTGCAGGCCGCCGTGTACGCCTACCGGTACGGGCTGGTGACCTGGTCCGACACCGCCGAGGACCCCTGAACCGCACCCCGGTGTGACCGGCACCCCACCTCCTAAGGGAATCGACCACGGACCTAAAGCCTTTAGGTTTATATCGGATCGATGTACGAGAAGAGGGAGGACATGATGGCACGTGCCGGGCTCAGCACCGAACTCCTGGTCCGGGCGGGGGCCGACCTCGCCGACGAGGCCGGGTTCGAGCACGTCACCCTCTCCGAGGTCGCCCGCCGGTTCGACGTCAAGGTCGCGAGCCTGTACTCGCACCTGAAGAACTCCCACGACCTCAAGACCCGGATCACCCTGCTGGCCCTGGAGGAGCTCGCCGACCGGGCCGCCGACGCCCTGGCCGGACGCTCGGGCAGGGACGCCCTGGCCGCACTGGCGAACGTCTACCGCGACTACGCCCGCGAACACCCCGGCCGCTACGCCGCCACCCGGTTCCGCCTCGACACCGGCACCGCCGCCGCGAGCGCCGGACCCCGGCACGCCCGGATGACCCGCGCCGTCCTGCGCGGCTACGACCTCCCCGAGGACGAGGAGACCCACGCCGTCCGGCTGCTGGGCGCCGCCCTGCACGGCTACGTGAGCCTGGAGATGGGCGGCGGCTTCGACCACAGCGCCCCCGACACCCAGGCCACCTGGTCGCGCACCATCGACGCCCTGGACTCCCTGCTGCGGAACTGGCCCGCACCCGACCACCCCTAGGAACACCGCCATGGACCTCACCACCACCCCGGTCACCGCCGACCTGCTGCGCGGGGCCGTCGACATCCGGGCCACCGAACACGGCCCGCGCCCCGGACGCCTGCCCGGATGGGCCCTGGCCCAGGCCCCCGACCCGCTGATGGCCGACATCGCCGCCCAGACCTCCGGCGTCCGCCTGGCCCTGCGCACCCGCGCCACCGTCGTCGAACTCGACGCCCTGCCCACCAAGCGCTCCTACACCGGCGCCCCGCCGCGCCCCGCCGGGGTCTACGACCTGCTCGTGGACGGGCACCTCACCGCCCAGGGGCATGTGGACGGCGGCGAAACCCTGGTCATCGACCTGGCCACCGGGGCCGTCGAACGCCGGCCCGGACCGGTCGGCACCGTCCGCTTCACCGGCCTGCCCGACCGCGACAAGGACGTCGAGATCTGGCTGCCGCACAACGAGGCCACCACACCCGTCGCCCTGCGCACCGACGCGCCCGTGGCCCCCGCCCCCGACCGCGGCCGGCGGGTGTGGCTGCACCACGGCAGCTCCATCAGCCACGGCTCGGACGCGGCGAGCCCCACCGCGACCTGGCCCGCGGTCGCCGCCCTGCGGGCCGGTGTCGACCTGGTCAACCTGGGGCTGAGCGGCAACGCCGTGGTGGACCCCTTCACCGCACGCACCCTGCGCGGGATCCCCGCGGACGCGATCAGCGTCAAGCTCGGCATCAACGTCGTCAACCAGGACGCCATGCGCAGGCGCGCCTTCGGCCCTGCCGTCCACGGATTCCTGGACACCGTCCGCGAGGGCCACCCCGACACGCCGCTGCTCGTGGTCTCCCCCATCCACTGCGCCATCCACGAGGAGGTGCCCGGCCCCACACAGATGGACGCCTCCGCCCTCGCCCAGGGGCGGCTGTCCTACCGGGCCCAGGGCGATGCGGCCGAACGCGCCGCCGGACGGCTGGCGCTCACCGACATCCGCCGGGAGCTGGCCCGCATCGTCAAGGAACGGGCCGCCCACGACCCGCACCTGCACCACCTGGACGGCCTGGAGCTGTACGGGCGGGCCGACGCCGCCGAGCTGCCGCTGCCCGACTCCCTGCACCCGGACACCGCCGCGCACCGCCGCATCGGCGAGCGCTTCGCCGACCTGGCCCTGGGCCCCGGCGGCCCGCTGGCCTAGGAGGCGGACCGCCCGGCCCGGTCCGCGGCCACCACCGCGCCCAAAAGCCCGGGGAAGGCCGCCTCGACCTCCGCGCGGCGCAGCGTGTTCATCCGCGAGGTGCCCTCGTAGTACTGGCGGATCAGCCCGGCCTCGCGCAGGATCCGGAAGTGGTGTGTGGCGGTGGACTTGCTGACGGGCAGGTCGAAGCCGCCGCAGGCGACGTCGGCCGGGGCGTCGTAGAGCTGCTCGACGACGCTGCGCCGCACCGGGTCCACCAGCGCCTCCAGCAGCCGTTGCAGGGTCAGGGCCGCGACGTCGGGGTGGCGGGGGATACGCTCGGTGTCCATGCGGTCATTGTACGAGCGGGATCGAAGTTCGGTGCCGCTCAGGCCACCCGGTGCACCCCCAGGTCCCGGCCCGCCCGGGCGAACGCGCGCACCAGCGGCGTCTGGGCCCCGGTGCGCCACACCAGCGCCCACTCCGTGAGCGGGGCGTCGTGCACGGGCACGTAGGTGATGCCGGGGAAGGTGTAGTACCGGGCCACATGGGCGTTGAGCGGGCAGACCGCCCGCCCCGCGGCCACCAGCGAGAGCACCTCGTGGAAGGTGCGCGCCCGCTCCCCGCGCCGGACGGGCCGCCCCTGCGGGGTCCGCTCGGGGATCATGGACGCGATCCAGTACCCTGGCGCGTCGGGGCCGGTGTCGGGGACGCGGTGGTCGGCCAGGTCCTCCACCGACACCGACCCCCGCCGGGCCTCCTCGGAGCCCTCGGCCACGGCGAGCACCCGCCCCTCGGTGCGCAGCACCGGCCCCGCCGTGAGGTCCTCCTCCAGGACCGGCAGCCACATCAGCTGGGCGTCGAACTCCCCCGAGCGCAGCCCCGCGAACGGGTCGCTGAAGTGGAACTCGCCCACGGCGACCTCGGCCCCGGGGTGGCGGGCGCCGAACTCCTCCACCACCGGGCGCAGCTCGTTGCCCAGCGCGCCCATCGTCCCCAGCCGCAGGGTGCCCCGCACCCCCTGGGCGGTGCCGACCGCCCGGGCCAGGCCGCCGTCGATCAGGGCGCGGGCGCTGCGCAGGTCATCGCGCAGGCGCGCCCCGATGGGGGTGATCCGCACCGAGCGGCTGGTGCGCTCGAACAGCGGGGCGCCGATGCGGCGCTCCTGCTGCTTGATGGACTGGCTGACCCGGGCCTGGGTGATGTGCAGCCGCTCCGCGGTGCGGCCGAAGTGCAGCTCCTCGCACAGGGTCAGAAAGATGTCGATGTCGCGGAGCTCCATGCGGCCTTCGGTTTCCATCCATAAGCGTCGGGTTATCCGACGTTACCGAAAACGCCGTTGATCACCGAATCGGTTCCGACCAGGCTCTTCTCGACATGGCAGGACCCCGCTTCCGACCCCTTGGAAGGACCGCTCCCGTGCCCACGAGAAGAAAGACCTCCCGCGATGTCCGCCCCCTCCACGCCCGCCATCGGGGACCCGGACTCCGCCCGGTGCCCGGGCACGGCGGTCACCCCGGCCTGCCCGGTGCCGCCGGTGGTGTCGGCCGCCCCGGGCGCAACGGCGGTGATCTCGGTCGCGGTGGCCGCGGCCCGGCTGTACCTGTTCCTCCGGTCGGGCAGAACGGCGGCGGCGGTGGCCCGGCTGCTGCGGACCCGGTCGGTGACGGCGGCGGCCGCGGCGCGGACCGTGGTGATGCTCGCGCTGTCGTTCACCGGATGGACGGCCCTCGCCGCGTGGCCCCCGCCGCGGCCGGGTGAGGGGGAGACCGCCGGGGCCGCGGCCGTCGCAATAGCGTTCATCGCCCTGGTCGTCCTGGGCGCGACGCTGCACCTGGCGTGGACCGCCCCCACGGCCCGGGCCCCGCACCGCTCACCGAGCCCGGTACGACCGCACCGCCCCGCGGTCCACGGCCCGGCCTGGTCCGTGCCCTTCGCCCCGCCGCCGGTGGCGGCGGTCATCGCTCGGGAGACGGCCGCCTGGACGCGCGACCCGGTGCGCGGGGCGGCGGCGCGCAGCGCCTGGATGGCACCGCCGCTCATGACGGTGATCATCGCGTGCGGTGGCTGGGAGTGGGCGCTGCCGCTGGTGGGTCCGGCGGCAGCGGTGCTCGGCGGCATGGCCGCGGTCGACACCTGCGCCCGTCCCGGGACCGCCCCGGGTGGAACGCCGAACGCCCCCGGGGCGGTGCGGGCCGAGGTGCGCGGCCGAGCGGCGGCCTGGACGCTGCTGTTCGGCGCCCCGTCGGTGGCGCTGACGGCGGTGCTATGGTCGGCGACCGGCTCCCCGCTGGGGGGTGCGGCGCTGGGAGCCGCGCTGGCCGCCGCCGTCCTGCCCCTGGTGGTCGCCGCGGTCACCGAGTACGCCCGCGTCGGGGCTCAGGCACGGGCGTATTCAGTGACCGCCACCCCGTTGTCGAACACCTGGCGGTCCACGACGGTGAACACCCCCGGGTCGAACCCGCCCTCGACCAGGGGGACGCCCGCCCCGGCCAGCACCGGATAGGTCTTGAGCACCAGGCGGTCGATCTCCGCCGACAGGGCCCCGGCCAGCCTCCCGCCGCCGCACAGCCAGATGTCCCGGTCGGAGTCCTCCCCCTTGAGCCCCCGGACCAGGCGGACCGGGTCGCGGTCCACGACGGTCACCTCCGGGGCGGGGACCGGCCCCAGGGTCGTGGACACCACGTACTGGCGCAGGTGCGCGTACGGGCTCTCGATGCCCTGGTCGTAGGCGGCCCGGTAGGTGCCCAGCCCCATTACCACCGTGTCGAAGCGGGCGTTGGGGGTCTCGGCCAGCCCGGCGGCCTCGCGGCCGACGGTGGGCGTGGCCTCGGGGTAGTGGGAGTCGACCCAGGCGTTGTAGGCGGCCGAGCGCTCCCGGTCGGCGAGCGGGGCGAAGAAGAAGTCGAACTCCCCGCCGGGCCCGGCGATGCGCCCGTCCAGGGAGACGGCGGCGTAGTAGACAAGCTCTCGCATGAAACCACTCCATTCAAAGTACTTCACTTGAAGTGGTCATGACTGTAGCAGAGACCCCGGGCCGCCCACAGCCGATACCCGGGTGCCCCTACATGCGGGTGCGGGCGTGCAGGTGCAGCGCCTCGCGCACGAACTCCGCATCCTCCGCGCTGTCGAAGATCCGGGTGTAGGCCGGATCCCGCACATAGGCGTCGGCCAGGCACACCACCATCTCGACCGACCGCTCGCGGTCGCCCGCGTGGATCGGGGTGCCCGGGATCGACAGCCACTCCACGTGCCGCACCGCCAGCTCCCGGGCGCGCTCGGAGCCCGGGGCCGCACCCTCCCTCCGGGCCGCCGCCCAGGCGGCGACCAGCGCCTGGGCCCCGCGCTTCCACTCCTGCTGCTCGCGCAGGCTCTTGCCGTGCCACCACGCGTTGCCCGCCCGGAACGCCTCCTCGCCCCAGCGTTCGACGACCTCGTCCTTGTAGCGGTCGTTGAACCCGTCGAGCATCACATCCGGGGAGGGGTCCACCCCCGCCTCCCGCGCCGCCAGCGTGTGCCGCACCGCCCGGATGTGCTGGTCGATCCGCTCGCGCTCCCGCTCCAGGGCCGCCACGTGCGCCCGCAGCCCCTCCGCCTCGTCGACCTCCTCCGACAGCACCCGGCCGATGTCGGCCAGGCCCATCCCGGTGCGGCGCAGCAGCAGGATCCGCTGGAGCCGGGCCACCTGCCCGGGGCCGTAGTGGCGCAGACCCCCCGGCCCCGTCCGGGCGGGGGACAGCAGCCCCACCCGGTCGTAGTGGCGCAGGGTGCGGCTGCTCACCCCCGCCCGGGCCGCCAGCTCACCGATCGTCCACTCCACCGCCGTCCCCCTTCCCCCGTCACCGGCCCAGGCGGCCCAGCGCGGTGTCGATGACCAGCGCATGGTCGTCGTGCAGCGCCTGCGCCGCGGTGCGCCCGGTCGCCGCCAGGTAGGCGTCGACCAGCCGGTTCCCCGCCGCGTACCCCGCACCCGGGGGCAGCCCCACCGGGGCGGTGCCGAAGCGCCGCGCGCTCTCGTCGCCGTGCACCCAGGCCGTGAAGTTCTCCATGCCGGTCACCCCCAGCCCCGACACCACCTTGTCGAACACCGCGTCGTCGCGCAGGTGCGGCACACCGATGCGGGTGCGGCCCAGCTCGTCACCGTACAGCTCGCGGGCGAAGGCGTCGGCCAGCCCCTCGCCCACCACGTGCTCGCCGACCGTGACGGTCGCCGGGTCCCACACCACCCCGCCCGGGGCGTAGCGCAGGTTGTGGTGCAGCTCGTGCACGGCGGTGGTCTCCAACCGCTCCAGGTTCTCCGGGGACGGCCACAGGGTGATGGTGACGTACCCCCAGATGCCGCCGAAGCCGACCACGCCCAGGACGGTGTCCGTGAAGTGGGCGTCGGCCGGGTCGCCCAAAGTGAGCAGCACCGTGACATCGTGCACCTCCAGCCCCGGCACGGCCTCCGCCAAGGTGGCCGCGGCGCCCTCCATCGCGGCCCCGACCCGGTTCCACGCGTCGGCCTTCGCCAACTCCTCCAGGCCCGCCAGGCAGCGCTCCCCGTCGCGGTCCAGGGGGAACCCCATACCGCCCAGGTGCACGTCCACGAGGTCGACCTCCACGGGCGCGAAGCGGTACATGCCCCGCACGGGTTCGAGCATCTCCGCCAGCAGGCCGCGGCGGTCCTCGGCCGGGGCGCGCAGCACGCGCTCCATGCCGGTACGGGTGTCCAGAACGTTGATCGTCATGGCCCCGAAGCTAGGGGTTGACGCTGCGTCAACCGCAAACCGTCCAGGCGCGGGCCGTCCCCGGCGGCCCGCACCCCCGCACGGCCCCGCCCGGCTAGATGAGCCCCTGGGCGAGCATCGCGTCGGCCACCCGCTCGAACCCGGCCGCGTTGGCCCCCAGCACGTAGTCGCCCGGGGCGCCGTGGCGCTCGGCCGCCTCCTCGCACCGGTCGTGGACGTCGGCCATGATCCGGGCCAGCTCCATCTCGGTGTGCTCGAACGACCACGACTCGCGGCGCGCGTTCTGGCGCATCTCCAGCACGCTGGTGGCCACCCCGCCCGCGTTGGCCGCCTTGCCCGGCGCGAACAGCACCCCGGCCTCGCGCAGCACCCGCACCGCCTCCGGCGTGGTGGGCATGTTCGCACCCTCCACGACCGCCACCACCTCGCCCCGCACCAGGGCGCGGGCGGCGTCGGCGTCCAGCTCGTTCTGGGTGGCGCACGGGATCGCCACCGCGCACGCCACGTCCCACACGCTGCCGCCCGCCACGTACCGGGCATCGCCCCCGCGCCGGGCCGGGTAGTCGGCGACCCGGCCGCGCTCGACCTCCTTGATCTGCTTGAGCAGGTCCAGGTCCAGGCCCTTCTCGTCGATCACATAACCGCCCGAGTCCGAGCAGGCCACCACCACGGCCCCCAGCCGCTGCGCCTTCTCCACCGCGTACAGGGCGACGTTTCCCGACCCCGACACCACCACACGGGCGCCCTCCAGGGACCGGCCCCGGCGCTCCAGCATCCGCTGGGCGAACAGCACCGCCCCGTACCCGGTGGCCTCGGTGCGCACCCGCGAACCGCCCCACTCCAGGCCCTTGCCGGTGAGCACCCCCGCCTCCCAGCGGTTGGCCAGCCGCCGGTACTGGCCGAACAGGTAGCCGATCTCACGGCCGCCCACACCGATGTCCCCGGCGGGCACGTCGGTGTGCTCGCCCAGGTGCCGGAACAGCTCGGTCATGAACGACTGGCAGAACCGCTCCACCTCGGCGTCCGAGCGCCCCTTGGGGTCGAAGTCGGAGCCGCCCTTGCCGCCGCCGATGCTCATCCCGGTCAGCGCGTTCTTGAAGATCTGCTCGAACCCGAGGAACTTCACCACCCCCAGGTCCACACTCGGGTGGAAGCGCAGACCCCCCTTGAAGGGCCCCAGCGCACCGTTGAACTCCACCCGGAAACCCCGGTTGACGTGCACCCGGCCGCGGTCGTCGCGCCAGGGCACCCGGAACACGATCTGCCGCTCGGGCTCGCACAGCCGCTCCAGGATCCCGGCGTCGACGTACTCGGGGTGCTGGACCAGCACCGGGGAGAGCGTCTCCAGGACCTCCAGCACGGCCTGGCGGAACTCCGCCTGGTCCGGGTCGCGGCGCACCACCCGCTCGTAGGCGGCGCGCACGGCGGGGTGGTGGTCGGCCAGGCCGGTGGCGTGAACGTGGGACATGCGCAACGCGGTCCTCTCGGTGGCGGCGGCCCCGACGCCGGGCGGGGCGCGGCCGCGGCAGGGTGGTGTCGTGGCTGTCTCGGTGGCGTGGCATCGACGTTACACACGCCCTCAAGCCGCCCGCGCCCGGCGGGGTGCCCCGGCAGCCGACCAGGCCGGGGAGGTCGCCGGGGTGTGGTCGAATACAGACACCAGACCCAGGGGTCGCACCCGCCCCGCACCCCACACGAGGACACCCCATGCCGAACCCGCCCACCGCACCCCTGCCCGACCTGGTCCGCCGCTGGCAGCGCGGCTGGGGGACCGCCCGCTCCCTGCCCGAGCCGACCGAGGTGGACGGGGCGCTGCGCGTGCACTTCGGGTTCGAGCACCGCCACGACGAATACGTGCTCCTGGACGCCGACGGCGCCCCCGACACCATCGGCGCCGCCGCCCGACGCGTCGCGGCCTCACCGCACACCGACTGGCTGACCGTCCCCACCACCGCACCCGACAAGACCGCGCTGCTGCTCGAAGAAGCGGGCCTGGCCGTCGACCCGGGCACCGAGACCCTCATGTCCATCGACCTGGACGACCACCCCGTCCTGGACCCGCCGCGCCCCTACCACGCCACGGCCGGGCGCGCCCGCGCGGTGATCCGGGTGCGCGTCTCCACCGCCCAGGGGGAGGAGGCGGCCAGCGGCGTCATGGGCATCGCCGACGACGACGCCGTCGCCGACTCCATCGTCACCGAACCCGACCACCGCCGCCGCGGCCTGGGCGGCGCCGTGATGTCCGCCCTGGCCGAACACGCCCGCCGCGCGGGCGCCACCCACGGCCTGCTGGTCGCCTCCCCCCAGGGCCGCCACCTGTACACCTCCCTGGGCTGGACCCCCCTGGCCACCGTCCTCATCGCCCGCACCCCGCTCCCGGTCTGAGAACAGGACGCGCCCACGCAGCCCGCCCGGCCCCGGCCCGGGTGTCGGCGCGGATGCGCTCCAGCAGCGGCGGGGACCGGCCCCCGCCGTAGGCCGCGCGCAGGGCGGGCAGCCGCCGGTTCCGGCCCGGGCCGCCACCGGTCCCACCACCGCCGGGACCGTGCCAGGCTGGGCCCATGGCCGACCCCCACCCCTCACCCCTGCCCGGCGGCATGATGAACACCGTCGTCCGCCGCGGCGACCGGGTGCTGCGCACCGCCCCCGCCACCGCCGCCGCCCTGCACCCCCACCTGCGCGCCCTGCCCGCGGCCGGGTTCGACGGCGCCCCCCGGCCGCTGGCACTGAACCCCGACGGCCGCGAGGAGCTGGGCTTCGTCGAGGGCGAGGTCGCACTGCCCCCGTTCCCCGACTGGATCGCCGCCGACACCGCCCTGGCCTCGGCCGCCCGCCTGCTGCGCCGCTACCACGACGCCGCCGCCCGCATCCCCGTGGACACCACCGCCCCCTGGCCCGCCGACCTGGCCGACCCCCGCGGCGGAACACTGCTGTGCCACAACGACCCGTGCGCCGAGAACCTCGTCTTCCGCCACGGCAGCGCCGCCGCCCTCATCGACTTCGACCTCGCCGCCCCCGGCCGACCGCTGTGGGACGTGGCCGCCCTGGCCTACTACCTGGGACCGACCCTGCCCCCCGAGGCCGCCGCCGGAAAGGTCTGGGAGGACCTGGACACCGCCCGCCGCCTGCGCCTGATCGCCGACACCTACGGCCTGACCGGCACCGACCGGGCGCTGCTGCCCCAGACGGTGGAGGAGTACCTGGCGGTGGCCCGCAGGTTCGTGGCCGGCCGGGTCGCCGCGGGCGAGGCCGCGTTCGTCCGCGCCCACACCGCGTCGGGCGGCTGGGCGCGCTGGGACCGGCGCCGCGACTGGCTCGCCGATCAGCGCCCCCGCCTGGTCCGCGCCCTGACCACCGACTGAGAGACCCCGAACCACCGCCCCGCCTTGAGCGTCCCCCACTACGGCGCCCCCATCACGCCACCGACACCCCCGACGATCCCCCGAGGAGCACCACGATGAGTTGGAAGGACCGCCTCTCCGACGCCGCCACCACCGCACGCAAGGCCGCGTCCGACGTCGGCGAGGGCGCCAAGGGCGGACTGGACGCGGTCACCTCCGGCGAGGCGGCCGAACGCGCGGCCGCCGCCGCCCGCAAGGCCGGCGAACAGGGCTCCGCGGCCGCCCGGGCGGCCTCCGACCGCAGCGCCGAGATGGCCGCCCGGGCCCGCGACCAGGCACAGCAGATCCAGGCGGCGCTGCGCGAGTCCACCTGGGTCACCGACACCCTCGACTCCTGGGAGGTGCCCGCCGCACCGCTCACCGAACCGTTCCGGCTGTCCGTGGGCGGGATCATCGAACGCGCCTGGACCGTGCCGCGCGGCGTGGGCCGGATGCTGCGCCTGCTCGACCGCCTGGGCGCCATCGAGGTCGGCCCCGACACCGTCGGGTTCAACGGCGAGACCGTCCCCTGGGCCAAGGTCAAGGAGATCCGCGCCCGCCGCACCACCGACATCCTCCTCACCAGCGGCGTGGAGAGCGTCACCGACCTGGTCTCGGGGGCGCTGCCCCCGCTGCCCGGCCGCTCCTGGCTGGCCGACAAGGCCGCGGACGTGCTGCTGGCCCTGGCCCTGAGCACCGTCTCCACCATCGAGTCCCACAGCGGGAAGGAGGAGATGGACGCCTTCGACGAGGCCGCCGACGAGGCCGGGTTCGGGGCACTGCCCTGCGAGATCACCTACGGGCGGCGGTTCTGGCGCACCGGCGAGGTGGGCAGCGGGTTCGGGGCGGCGCTGTTCATGGCGGTGCGCCCCGACATCCGGGACCTGGTGCGCCACAGCGCCGAACTCCAGGGCAGGCCCGTGGCCCTGGCCCCCTACGACGAGCGGCTGACCTCCATCGCCGAGCGGGCCGAGCGGCTCGCACAGCTGCGCGGGCGCCTGCTGTCGAAGGGGAAGGAGGCCCCCGCCGCGCTGGAGGCGGGCGACGGGGACGCCGGCTGAACCGGGGTCAGGGGGTGCGGCGGGTGACCGCCACCAGGTAGCGGCACTCCCGCTGCCCGGGGTTGTGGAACTCGCACGGGGCGGCCGGGCCCAGCCGCAGGCAGTCGCCCTCCCCCAGCCGGTGCACGGTCTCCCCCTCCGCGAACTCCAGAGCCCCCTCCAGGACCCAGATCTGGTGGTGGGTGAAGGTGTAGGCCTCGGCGGGGAAGGCCACCCGCGCCCCCGGCGGCAGGTGCACCTCCACCAGCTCCAGGCGCCCCCCGGAGGCGGGCGAGACGGCCCGGCGGGTGTAGCCGGTGTCGGGGTCGGTCCACACCGGCTGGTCGGCGCGCCGCACCAGCCGCCGCTCGCTGCGTTCGGCGTCGGCGATCAGCTCCGACAGGGTGATGCCCAGCGCCGCCGACAGCCGCCCCAGCAGGGAGGCGGTGGGCTGGACGTCGCCGTTCTCGATGCGGCTGATCATGGCCCGGGAGACCCCGGAGGAGTCGGCCAGCGCGGCGCCGGTCATGCCCCGGTCGGTGCGCAGGCGCTGGAGGGTGGTGGCGAGGGCCACAGAGAGGTCATCGCTCATGGGGTTCATCATAGTGGACACGTTCGTTTACCATCCTCACTATGAACGCGATGCCCGCCCTCCACACCGTCCGTGACGCCACCCCGGCCGACGCCGCCGCCTGCGCCGACATCTACGCGCCCTACGTCACCGACACCGCCATCACCTTCGAACTGGAGCCCCCCACCGCCCAGGAGATGGCCGACCGCATCGCCACCGCCCAGCGCCACCACGCCTGGATCGTCCTTCAGGACGCCGAGGGCACCGTCCTGGGCTACGCCTACGGCGGCGCCTTCCGCACCCGCGCCGCCTACGACCGCTGCTGCGAGGTCAGCGTCTACCTCCGCCGCGGCCTGCGCCGCACCGGCGCCGGACGCGCCCTCTACACCGCGCTCCTGCCCCGCCTGGCCCGGCGCGGCATGACCCGCGCCATCGCCTGCATGACCCTGCCCAACGACGCCAGCCTGGGCCTGCACCGCACCCTGGGCTTCACCGACGTCGGCGTCATGCACAAGGTCGGCCACAAGCACGACGCCTGGCACGACGTCGCCTGGGCCGAACTCGACCTCACCGCCCAGGCCACCTGACCCCGGGCCCCGAACCGGCGCGAGAATCGAGGAGACCGGAACCACCCGGGCCCCCTATCCTCGAAAGATCCCACCTTTTCCGCGCCGTCCCCCGGGGAGAGTCCGTGCCCGCAGCACCCGCCCGCCACCGCCCCACCGGCCTGGCCTTCGCCCTCGCCTCGGCCCTGGCCTTCGGCGGCTCGGGCGTCTTCGCCCGCCCCCTGCTCGACGCCGGACTGGACCCGGTCCACGTCACCTGGCTGCGCCTGGCCGGGGCCGCGCTCCTGCTGCTGCCCGTGGCCGTGCGCCACCGCGACCTGCTGCGCCGCCGACCCCTGCTCATCCTCGCCTACGGCGTGTTCCCCATGGCCGGGGTCCAGGCCCTGTACTTCGCCGCCATCGCCCGCATCCCCGTGGGCATCGCCCTGCTCATCGAATTCCTCGGCCCCGTCCTGGTCCTTCTCTGGCTGCGCCTGGTGCGCCGCACCAAGGTCTCCCCGGCCGCCGTCGTCGGCGTCGTCCTGGCCGTCACCGGCCTGGTCCTGCTGCTGGAGGTGTGGGCCGGCATGCGCCTGGACGCCGTCGGCGTCGGGCTCGCCCTGGGCGCGGCCGCCGCCCAGGCCGCCTACTTCCTGCTGTCGGACCGCACCGGCGAGGACGCCGACCCCCTCGCGGTCATCGCCTTCGGCTCCCTCACCGCCACCGTCCTGCTGCTGCCCCTGGCCCGCCCCTGGAACCTGGACTGGGAGCTGCTCGCCACCACCACCGCCCTGGGCCCGCTGCCGCTGCCCGGCTGGTCCCTGGCGCTGTGGCTGGGCCTGGTCTCCACCGTCATCGCCTACTTCACCGGCATCGCCGCCGTGCGCCGCCTGTCCCCGCAGATCGCCGGAGGCGTCGCCTACCTGGAGGTCGTCACCGCCATCGGCCTGGCCTGGATCCTGCTGGGCGAGGCCCTCACCCCGATCCAGATCCTGGGCGCCGTCGTCATCGTCACCGGCGCGTTCATCGCCCAGACCGCCGTCCCGGGCACCCCCGAACCCCCCACGGCCGCACCCGTCGGCCCGGCCGACCCCGACCGGCCCGCCGCCCTCACCTGAGGGCGGCCCCCGGGGCCTGCCGCTCCCCGCCGCCCACCGCGCGGCGCCGCCGCGACAGCCACCAGGTGCCCGCCCACGAGCAGGCGATGACCGCCGCGATCACGTACCGCGACGTCATCAGGTGCTCGCGCGGGTACAGGTTCCCGGTCAGGTAGAAGTCGATGAACCCGAACTCCATCACCGGCCGCCCGGTCGCGGCCCGCGACCAGTTCTCGATCTCGGTCAAAAAACACGGCCAGTCGATGATGACGATGCCCAGCGCGTAGGCGGCCACCCCCAGGTGCGCCCAGAACAGGCGGGGGCGCCACCAGGCGGTGAAACCGCCCAGGACCACGTAGGCGAAGAACACGAAATGCAGGGCCGCGGCCGCGTGCCCGGCCAGGAGGACGAGAAGGGAGGTCATGTCCCGACGGTACGGAGCCGCCCTCCCCCCTGCATCGGTACTCCTACTCAGCCGGGTTGAGCACCCGTACTCAATTCCCCCGCGCCCACACCCGTCCACCGGCTACCGTGTCGGACCATGACCACCCTTCTCGTGCTGGGCGCCAGCGGACACCTGGGCGGCGAGGTCGCCCGCCGGGCCCTGGCCGCCGGCCACCGGGTGGCCGCCACCTCCACCACCGGCACCCCCGCCGCCGCGGGCATCTCCTGGCACGCCCTGGACCTGCGCGACCGCGCCGCCGTCACCGACCTGCTGCACCGGGTGCGCCCGGACACCGTCGTCAACACCGCCTACCACCCCGGCGACTGGGCCGTCACCGCCGACGGCGCCGCCCACGCGGCCCTGGCCGCCGCCGCGACCGGCGCCCGCCTGCTCCACGTCTCCAGCGACGCCGTGTTCTCCGGCCACCTCCCCGCCTACCCCGAGACCGCCCCGCCCGACCCCGTCAACACCTACGGGGCCGCCAAGGCCGCCGCCGAGACCGCGATCAAGGCCGTCCACCCCGACGCCGTCATCGCCCGCACCTCGCTCATCATCGGCAACGGCGCCTCCGCCCACGAACGCCGCGTCCACGAGTTGGCCTCGGGCGCCGCCACCGGCGCCCTGTTCACCGACGACGTCCGCTGCCCCGTCCACGTCGGCGACCTGGCCGACGCCCTGCTGGAGCTGGCCGCCACCGACCGCACCGGCGTCCACCACCTCGCCGGGCCCGACGCGCTCAGCCGCCACGAACTCGGCGTGCTCATCGCCCGCCGCGACGGCCTGGACCCCGACCGCCTGCCCCGCGGGAGCCGCGCCGCATCCGGCCCGCCCGGACCGCTGGACGTCCGCCTGGACTGCACCGCCACACAGCAGGTGCTGCGTACCGAGCTGCGCGGCGCCCGCACCTTCCTGGCCCCGCCCCCGCACTGACCGGCCGCCCGCCCCGCGACCACGGAAGACCCCAGGCCCGCGCCTCTTACCCCGCACCGCCCGCGCCCCTTATGCTGCCGGTCATGCCAACGCACGAGCGGGAGATCACCGCCCCGGTCGACCTGTGCACACCCCAGGGCCGACTCGACCCCCGGGCCGTGGGCTGGTCGCGCACCCCCCTGCACACCACCGCCCTGCCCCGCGGCCGCGGACGCCGCAAGAAGTGGGAGTACTGGTGCGTCATGACCCCCACGCACCTGGTCGCCCTCACCGTCGCCGACCTCGACTACGCATCGGTGACCTCCGTCTACCTGCTGGAATACGGGGGCGTGGAGACCGGCCACAGCACCCTGGGCCCGCTGGGACGCGGCGTGCGCCTGCCCGACACCCTGGACGCCGGACCCGCCGCCGCCCTGGGCCCGATCCGCGCCCGCATCACCCCCGGCCCCCACGGCACCCGGCTGCGCTTCGCCTGCGACACCGACCAGGGCCGCCTGCACGCCGACCTCACCGTCGACCTGCCCGCCGGGCACGAGACCATGAGCGTGGTCATCCCTTGGAGCGAGTCCCGCTTCCAGTACACCTCCAAGCACACCGCCCGCCCCGCCCGCGGCACCGTCCGCCTGGACGACCGCACCCTGGACTTCACCGGCGGCTGGGGCGTGCTCGACCACGGCCGCGGCATCTGGCCCTACGACACCCTGTGGAACTGGGGCGCCGCCGCCGGGGTCACCGACTCCCACACCGTGGGCCTGCAACTGGGCGGCAAGTGGACCCGGGGCACCGGCCTGACCGAGAACGCCCTGTGCGTGGACGGCCGCCTCACCAAGATCGGCGAGGAGCTCCACTGGGACTACGACCCCGACGACGACTCCTCGCCCTGGTGGATCCGCACCCCCTCCGGGCAGGTCGACCTGGTGTTCACCCCCTTCCACCGCCGCCTGGACCGCATCGACGCCGGGGTGCTGGTCAACGACACCCGCCAGTGCTTCGGCCACTACACCGGCACCGTCCGCACCGACGAGGGCACCGAGATCTCCGTGGACGGCCTCACCGGCTTCGCCGAACACGTCCACATGCGCTGGTGACACGCCCCGCGGCACCGGGCGCACCGCCGCCGGCCCGGCTACCGTCGGCGGTGTGAGCAACCTCGAAACCCACCCCGTCGAAGAGAGCGTCTGCGGCGGTGAGGCCCCACCCGCCGCACCCGACCCCGACACCGAACTCCTGGAGCCCCGCGAAGTGCCCCTGGGCGGACCCCGCGCCATGCCGGTGCTGCGCGCCCTGCCCGGCAAGCACCGGCGCATGGTCGGCGCCTGGTGCTTCGCCGACGTCTACGGGCCCCAGGACGTCTCCGCGGGCGAGGGCATGCAGGTGCCCCCGCACCCGCACATCGGCCTGCAGACGGTGAGCTGGCTGGTCCAGGGCGCGGTCCACCACCGCGACAGCCTGGGCTCGGACCGGCTGGTACGCCCCGGCCGGCTCAACCTCATGAGCGCCGGGCACGGCATCTCCCACTCCGAGCGCACCCCCGCAGGCGCGCCCGCCCTGCTGCACGGCGCCCAGCTGTGGGTGGCCCTGCCCGAAGACGCCCGGGACGGGGAGCCCGCGTTCGAGCACCACGCGGACCTGCCCGCCCTCGACCTGCCCGGTGCCCGCCTCACCGTGATCGTCGGCGAGGTGGCCGGGCACCGCTCCCCCGCCACCGCCCACACCCCGCTGGTCGGCGCCGAGGTGGTCATCGACCCCGGGGCGCGGGTGCGCCTGCCCCTGGAGGCGGGCTTCGAGCACGGGGTGCTGCCCCTGGACGCGCCGGTGTCCCTGCTCGGCCACCGGGTGGAGGCCGGGTCCCTGCTCTACCTGGGCCGGGGCCGCGACGGCGTGGAGCTGTCGGTCCCCGATACCGGCGCCCCCGCCCACCTGCTGCTCCTGGGCGGGGAGCCGTTCACCGAGGACCTCCTCATGTGGTGGAACTTCGTGGGCCGCGACCACGACGAGATCGTCGCCGCCCGCGACGCCTGGGAGGCCGGGCGCACCGGACCCGACCGGGCCCGCTTCGGCGAGGTCGCGGGCGATGGCGGGGCGGCGCTGCCCGCCCCCGAGCTGCCCAACGCCCGGCTGCGGCCCCGCCCGCGCCACCGCCCCTCCTGACCCGGGCGGGACGGCCCCCACCGGGGCTGTTCCGTGAGTGCCACTGAACACCGGCCGTAAGGCGCACTCATCTCTTACGGCACGGGCGAACCAAGTATGGACGTTTGAGCGGCCAACCCTCCATCGGGCAAGACGAACAGCCGACAACGGGTTCTGGAACATGCCGTTTCGTCCAAATCCTGCTAGCGTGCGGGACGCGCAACGACAGGCACGGTGAGGAGACCTGCACATGGCCCAACAGACTCGCGAACAATGGGGATCGCGCGCGGGCTTCCTGATGGCGGCGATCGGTTCCGCCATCGGGCTCGGGAACATCTGGCGATTCCCCTACATCGCCTACGAGAACGGCGGCGGGGCGTTCATGGTGCCCTACCTGGTCGCCCTGCTCACCGCGGGCATCCCGCTGCTGATCCTGGAGTACTCGATCGGCCACAGGTACCGGTCCTCGGCCCCGCTGTCCTACCGGCGGATCTCCCGGCCCGCCGAGGCCATCGGCTGGTGGCAGGTGGCGATCTGCTTCGTCATCGCGGTGTACTACGGCGCGATCATCGCCTGGAGCATCTCCTACGTCGGCTTCTCCGTCACCGAGGCCTGGGGCGAGGACCCCAACGGGTTCTTCTTCGGCGACTACCTCCAGGTGAGCGAGACCCCCGGCGGGATCACCGGCTACGTGCCCGCCGTGGCCTGGCCGCTCATCGCCGTGTGGGTCGTGGTGCTGGCCATCCTGGCCCTGGGCATCCGCAACGGCATCGAGAAGGCCAACAAGATCTTCATCCCGCTGCTGGTCGTGCTGTTCCTCATCCTGGTCGTGCAGGCGCTCACCCTGGACGGGGCCACCCTGGGCCTGGACGCGCTGTTCACTCCCGACTGGAGTGCCATGGCCAACGGCAGCGTGTGGGTGGCGGCTTACGGGCAGATCTTCTTCTCCCTGTCCATCGGCTTCGGCATCATGGTCACCTACGCCTCCTACCTCAAGCGCAAGGCCGACCTGACGGGCTCGGCCATGGTGGCGGGCTTCGCCAACAGCTCCTTCGAGCTGCTGGCAGGCGTCGGCGTGTTCGCCGCCCTGGGCTTCATGGCCACCGCCGCGGGCACCGCCGTGGACGAGGTCGCCACCTCCGGCATCGGTCTGGCCTTCATCGCGTTCCCGCAGATCATCTCCACCCTGCCGTTCGGCGGGGCGCTGTTCGGCGTGCTGTTCTTCGCGTCGCTGGTGATCGCCGGTCTCACCTCGCTGATCAGCATCGTCGAGGTCGTCATCTCCGCGGTCCAGGACCGGATCGGCCTGGGCCGCCTCCAGGCGGTCCTGATGGTCGGCGGGCTCGTCGCCCTGGTGTCGATCCTGATCTTCCCCACCCACCAGGGCCTGCACTACCTGGACGTGTTCGACCACTTCATCAACCAGTACGGCATCGCGCTGGCCGCCCTGGTGGTGCTCATCGTGTTCGGGTGGGTCCTGCGCCGCCTGCCGGTCTTCCAGAAGCACGCCAACAGCGTCTCCTCCATCCACCTGGGCCTGTGGTGGCGGATCACCCTGACCGTGGTCACCCCTGTCCTGCTCGGCTTCATGATGTGGGACGGTCTGCGCAGCGAGCTGGCGGAGAACTACGGCGGGTACCCGACCGGGTTCCTGCTCTCGGCCGGGTGGGGCGTGGCGATCGGCGCCATCGTCATCGGCGTCATCATCGCCCTGGTGCCCTGGAAGCGCGCCGACCAGATGGCCGCCCACGACCGCGAACACATCGAGGGGACCGAGCAGGTCCAGGAGAAGGGGGAGGGCCACTGATGTCGGCCAGTGCGATCACCATGATGGTCATCTCCATGGCGCTGTTGTGGGGCGGTCTGATCGCCGCCATCGTCCACCTGCGCCGCCACCCCGAGGTCCCCGACGAGGAGTGACCCGCGAGAAGGGGGGGCGGGGCCCGCACCGGGCCCCGCCCCCCTTTTTTTCATGCCCCGGGCCGACCGGCCCCGGCGACGAACCGGTCGAGGCGGTCGGCGATCTCCCGCGGGTACTCGCCGCTGATCGCGTGCGAGGCGTCCGGCCACAGCTCCACGGCCTCCTCGCCCAGGTGGGCGCGGGCGCGTGCGGCGGCCCGCCCGGGGCGGTGGATGACGCTGCGCCCGGCGATGACCACCAGCACCGGGGTGCTGATCGCGGCCAGCTCGGCGCCGGTGGGCATCACCGGGGGCGGGAGGCGGACGTCGAAGTGCTTCATCCCGGCCGCGACCAGCCTGCCCACCGCCAGCTCCTGGGAGTGGTCGATGCCGCCCGAGATCAGGCCCACCAGCCTCCCCCGCCACCGGTCGGGCATGGGCAGCACCGCGCCGAGCGAGACCAGGACCACCGCCGGGGTGAGCTCCCCGAAGGTGCGCGCCGGATCCAGGGCCATCAGCGACAGCACGCGTTGGGGGCGGTGGAGGAGCATCTGCACGCCCAGCCAGCCGCCGATGGACACCCCCAGCAGGTGGACCGCGTCCAGGCCCAGGCCCTCCAGGGTCTGGTCGAGCCAGGCGGCCTGGTCGGCCGCCGAGGCGATGGGCGCGGACTGGGCGCTGCACCCGGGCTCGCCCAGGCCGTCGAGGGCGTAGACGGTGCGGCCGCGCCGCAGCGGGGGCAGGTTCGCGGCCCACATGGGAGCGGAGGCGTTGCGGCCCGGGAGCAGCAGGGGCTCTCCGGGGCCGCCGTCGAACCGGTACACCCGCACCCGCCCGAAGGCGGTCTCCACGGTGCCCGACCAGTC
Organism: Nocardiopsis protaetiae; assembly: GCF_045446735.1. Taxonomy (NCBI): domain Bacteria; kingdom Bacillati; phylum Actinomycetota; class Actinomycetes; order Streptosporangiales; family Nocardiopsidaceae; genus Nocardiopsis; species Nocardiopsis protaetiae. The sequence continues at coordinate 5,861 of NZ_JBJJBV010000019.1, read as the reverse complement.
GGGCCCACCCATCTCGGCCATGGCCTCGCGGTAGGCGGCGGCGAACGCCTCGAACCCGGCCCGGTCGCGGAAGGAGCCGATGCCGCGGGCGTTCCACTCCCGGCCGATGCGGGGTTCGGCGAACTCGACGGACACGGGACCCACCCCTTCGGCACGCTTTTACGGTACGTTCATACCGTAACGGTTCCGGGCCGCCGAGGCCACCGCGAAGAACAGGGAACCCCGCCCATGCCCCGACAGGTCGACCACGACCAGCGCCGCGCCCAGATCACCGACGCCGTCCTGCGCATCGCCGCCCACCGCGGCCTGGGCGAGGTCACCATGACCGAGGTCGCCACCGAGGCCGGCGTCTCCCGCGGACGCATCCAGCACTACTTCGGCTCCAAGGAACAGCTGCTCCTGCACACCGGCCGCCGCCTGCGCGACCGGGTCACCGCCCGCCTGCTCCCCGACCCGCCCACCGGGGACCCCCGCCGGACCCTCACCCTGCTGCTGCACGCGACACTGCCCGCCACCGAACAGGCCCGCGTGGACGCCCTGGCGGGCAAGGCCCTGTTCACCGTCGCCCTCGGCATCCCTGAACTGCGCGACCAGTACCGCCAGGGCATCACCGGGCTGCACACCCTCATCGCCGACCTGCTCGTCCACGCCGGCGCCGACCCCGACCGTGCGCCGCTGCGGGCCCGCACCCTGCTGGGCCTGGCCGAGCACCTGGGCGACGCCCTGCTCATCGACGAGGTCACCGCCGCCCGGGCCCGCGACCTCCTCACCGACCAGGTCGCCGCATCCCTGCCCTGACCCGAACCGTCAGGCCCGGGACAGCTCCCGCACGATCCGCTCGCAGAACGCGGGCAGGTCGTCCGGGTTGCGGCTGGTGGTGATCCCCGCGTCGGTGACCACCTCCTCCTCCACCACGTTCCCCCCGGCGTTGCGCACATCGGTGCGGATGCTCGGGTAGGAGGTGAGCGTGCGCCCGCGCACCAGGTCGGCCTCCACCAGCATCCACGGACCGTGGCAGATCGCCGCGATCGGCCTGCCCGTCGCGGCGAACTCGCGCACGAACCGCACCGCGTCGGCGTCGGCGCGCAGGTTGTCGGGGTTGACGGTGCCGCCGGGCAGCACCAGGCCGTCGTAGTCCTCCACCGACGCCTCGGCCACCCGCCGGTCCACACCGAACCGGTCGGCCGGCTCGATGTCCCCGTTCATCGCCTGGATCCGACCGTCCTTGAGCGAGAGCAGCTCGGTCCGGGCCCCCGCCTCCTCCAGGGCCTTGCGGGGCCGCACCAGCTCCACCTGCTCGACACCGTCCGCGGCCAGGAACGCCACCCGTCGCCCGGTGAGCACATCCGCCATCGTTCTCTCCCCCTTCGATCCTCGGACCGGGCCACTGCGCGCGGCACCGTGGTGACCGCCTACCCGCCCGGCCCGATCCCTCACACACCCCAGGGCCCGGGACGGCCTCAGCCCGCCCGCCAGGTGGCGTCCTCCAGCGCACCCGCGGCCTGCGGGCCCATCAGGGACAGTCCGCCGTCCACGAACAGCGACGCCCCCGTCACATAGGACGCCCCCGGCCCGGCCAGGAACGCCACCGCCTCGGCCGCCTCCTCCGCGTGCCCGGGCCGCGACAGCGGATACCCGGCCCGCGAGTCCAACCCGGGCTCCTCCCCGTGCCGGCCGGTCATGGGCGGGGCGGGCCCGGCCGACGGGTTCAGCCGACGGTGTCGTGGCGCTCGCCCCAGACCGCCCGGGGCACCCGCTCCAGCACCTCCACCAGGGCCTGGGCCCGCTCGGCCGCCACGTCGGGGTCCAACGCCCGGTCCTGCCAGGTCAGCAGGTGCGTCCCGGCGAACCGGAACGGCACCGGCACCCCAGGCCCGGCCTCCAGCAGGTGGGCGCGCACCCGCTCGTCCAGCACCCGGCGGGCGAAGTCCTCATCGGCCGCGGCGACATAGAACGTCCCGTCGAAGGCGGCGTCGCCCACCCGCACATCGCGCACCCCCGCCACCCCCAGCTGCAGGTGGCCGGTGTCCTCGGCGCGCACCTCCAGCACCGGGACCGGACCGGGCAGCGCCACCGCCACGACGGTGTGCACGTGCTCGGTGGTGGCGGTGTCGCGGCCGTCGTGGTGGGAGGTGGCGTAGGAGTACTCATAAGCCATCACCTGGCGCCCGCGCAGCCGGGCGCACAGCACATGGCGGGTGTGGGCGTTGGAGCGGCGCTCCACGAAGGGGTACCCCTCGAACCGGTCGACCAGCTCCGGGCGCTCGCGGTCATAGCTCCACCCGTGCTCGCGCGCCCACGCGGCCAGCCGCTCGCAGTGCTTGCGCTCGGGCACCGATCCCACGACCCGGGAGGCGATGACGGCGACGGCCAACAGGACCACCACCCCCAGGACGACGGCCTCCACGACGACGATATCCATCGGGATTTCCTTCCGGCGAACGGCTCTTGAGGGATGAGACGCCCCTCACCGCCCCTCTGGTTCCCGTTCGCCCTCCCCTTCCCCGCGGCCCTCGGTGGGGCGCACCCGGACATGGGCGCGCTCGCCCTGGGGCCCGAACAGGCCCAGGTAGGACACCGGCCCCGGCCCGGGGTTGAAGAACCCGTGCGGGATACGGGTGTCGAACTCGGCGACCTCCCCCTGCTTGAGGACCATGTCGTGCGGCCCCAGCAGCAGCCGCAGCCGCCCCTCCAGCACGTACACCCAGTCGTGGCCCTCGTGGCTGCGCTGGTCGGCCTCGACGTGCCCGCGCGGCGGCGGGATGGTGATGCGGAAGGCCTGGATGCCGCCGGGGACGCGCGAGAGCGGCATGTACTCCACCCCGTCGCGGGTGAAGGGCCGCAGCCGCACCCGCGGGTCGGCGGTGTCGGCGCCCACCAGCTCGTCCAGCGGCACCCCGTGCACCCGGGCCAGCGGCAGCAGCAGCTCCAGGGTGGGGCGGCGCCGCCCCGACTCCAGACGGGACAGGGTGCTCACCGAGATCCCGGTGGTCTCCGACAGGCGCGCCAGGGTGATGCCGCGGTCGCGGCGCAGATCGCGCAGCCGCGGGCCCACCGCGGCCAGCACCGGGTCGAGTTCGTCGTCCATGGCCGCCAATCTGCCACAACCCGGCCCCGCCGCGGAAAAAGTACCCCCACCGGGGGTGCAAGGGGGTTGGACCGGACCCGGTGGGGGTAGGGAAGGGGTTACAGAATACCCCCATGGAGGGCGCTTCGATGCCGAAGATCAACGTCTACCTGCCCGAAGACCTCGCCGACGCGGTCCGCGAGAGCGGCATCCCCGTTTCCGCCGTGTGCCAGCGCGCCCTGGAACAGGCGGTGCGCCGCCTGGCCGCCGCCCGCGAGGCCGTCCGCGGCCCCATCACCGGACACGACCTGGACACCCTCTTCCCCCAGTTCACCGCCCGCGCCCGCACCGTGCTGCGCCTGGCCGCCGCCCGCCCGGGGCCGGACACCCCCATCACCACCGCCGACCTGGTGTCCGCCCTGGTCCAGGAGGGCGGCAACCTCGCCCTCCAGGTACTGGGCGCCATGGAGATCACCCCCGCCGCCATCACCGCCGCCCTGGCCGAACAGGAGGCGGCCGAGGCGGCCGGGCCCAGCACCCCGCCCGCGTTCAGCGCCCCCGCCGTCCGCGCCCTGGAGATCACCCTGGGCGAGGCCACCGCCCTGGGGCACAACTACGTGGGCTGCGAGCACCTGCTGCTGGGCCTGGTCGCCGAGGAGGAGGGCGCCGGCGGCGCCGCCCTGCGCTCCCTGGGCGCCGAGCCCCGGCTCGCCCGCCGCACCGTCACCGCCTCCCTGGCCGGGTACGTCCACCTGCGCAACCAGCAGAGCGCCCCAGCCGCGGCGGGCGCCCCACCCGACGCGCTCGACGCCCGCCTCTCCCCCCTGCTCGCCCGCATCGAACGCCTGGAGCAACGCCTGGACGCCCGCACCTGACCCCACCCGGCCCTCACCGCTGCCGCACCCCACCGAGAAAGGAGACCACCCCGGCCCCACCGCGGAACGCCGTCGCCGCCCGGGCGGCCGACCAGGAGAGGAGACCACTCCGGGTCCGCCGCGCCTCGTTCGGGGCTGGGCCGGGGACGTCACCGCTGGGGCGGCCGCGCACGGTGGGAAGCCCCGATCGGCTCAGGCGATCCGGCCGAGGGCGTCACGCGTGGCCGGTCCGGGGGCGGCGTTCGGAGCGGTCAGGGTTGTGGGGTCGCGAGCAGGTCGAGGTAGTCCTGGAGACGGGCCACACCCGCGGCCGGGGCGCGGGTACGCGCCGCCAGGTCCTGCTCGCGGCGGCGCAGCGCCCCCTCCAGGGCGACCCCGCCGCCGGAGGCGCGCAGCTCCTCCATCACCGGGGCGATCTGCTCCAGCCCGTACCCGCCGCGCCGCAGCTCCGACACCACCCGCACCTCGCGCACCTGCCCGGGCCCGTACACCCGGTACCCCGTGCGCGGATCACGGACCGGCCGCACCAGGCCGGCCCGCTCCCACACCCGCAGCGCCGAGGCGCGCACCCCCGCCAGGCGTGCCACCCGGCCGATCCGCAGCGGCCCCTCCCCGCCGGCCGCCCGCACCCCGGCCAGCACGGCGGGCACCTCACGCGCGTCGGGGGCCGAGGCGACCGCGGCCAGCGCCCGCGCGGCCTCGCGCACGGCGCCCCGTTCGCGGTGCGCCCGGGCGAAAGCGGCCTCCACCAGCTCCAGCGCCGCGTCCGCCCCCGCGGCGTGCAGGGTGCGCAGCACCTCCCCGGCGGCCGCCACCCCCATGCCCGGGGCCAGCGCCCGGTAGGCCACCAGCGCCGCCAGGTGGCGGTAGGTGAACCGCCGCTGCCCCGACCCGGTCCGCCGCGCCGGCGGCAGCACCCCCGAGGCCTCGCAGTCGCGCACCGTCTGCGCCGACACCCCCACCGCCCGGGCCAGGTCCACCGGCCGCAACTCCCCCCGCCCGACCCCTCCGACCACCGTGACCTCCCTCGCACCATCGCCCACCGCCCCGCGACCCGTGTTAACGTGGTCGGCGTTCCAGGCGACGGTATCGACCAGACGAGGGAGGTGGGGCTGATGACCCGGGTGCACACCGCCACCATGCGCGGTCCCCGCCACGTCCACACCTTCCGGGTCCCCGCCTGAGCAGTCCCGAGCCCGCGGCACCGACCGCGCGCACCGCGCCGCCGACGGCGTGCGAGGAACCGGGCCGGACCCCCTTCACGCAAAGGTCCACCGTGAACACCACCTGGAACACCCGCGTCGAGACCGACGCCGACACCACCGCCGTCCACGCCCTCAACGCCGCCGCGTTCGACACCCCGGCCGAGGCCGACCTCGTCGACGCCCTGCGCACCGACCCGGCCTGGATCGACGGCCTGTCCATGGTCACCGTCACCGGCGAGGACACCGTCGTCGGGCACGCCCTGATCACCCGCTGCCACATCGGCGGGGCCGAGGCCCTGTGCCTGGCACCGTGCGCCGTCCTGCCCGAGTACCAGCGCACCGGCGCCGGCTCGGCCGCCATCCGCGCCGTCCTGGAGGCCGCCCGCGCCAAGGGCGAACGCTTCGTCACCGTCCTGGGCCACCCCGGCTACTACCCGAGGTTCGGCTTCCAGCGCGCCTCCACCTACGGGATCGGGCTGAGCATCGACGTCCCCGACGAGGCCCTCATGGTCCTGTCCCTGGACCCGTCGCACACCCCGCCCGCGGGCACGATCCGCTACGCCGCCCCGTTCGGTATCTGACCGGACGAAGGCACCACCGGCCGGGGGCGAACTTTTCGTCCCCGGCCGGGGTCCGAGGGGGAGGAAACCGTCCCTTTCGACCGCCGAGGAGTGGTCCCCGTACACCCCCACCCCCCGACCCCGGCGGCACCCG
>NZ_JBJJBV010000189.1:0-13438 GCF_045446735.1 Nocardiopsis protaetiae | reverse complement strand
CCGGCGTGCTGGCCGTGGTGCTGGTGGGCGCGGGCGTGTGGGGGGTGTCCCGGCTGGTGGGACCCTCCGACGACGACGCGCTGGTGGCCGACACCGCCCAGGAGGAGCCCTCGCCCAGCCCCGCTCCGGAGGAGGAGCCCCTGACGGTGGTGGTGCGGTTCGACCCCGCCGAGCAGGAGGACGTCGTCGAGGGGCCGTGGGTGTACACCCCGGTGGACCGCGAGGACGAGCCGGAGCGCGGCCAGGGCGTGCCCACCCACCAGGACTGGGCGGCGCAGTGGTCGGAGGCCGGGGAGTCGGCGGCCGCCGTGATCGACCCCGAGGCCGAGGTGCTGTGCGCCAAGTTCTGCGCCGCCCCCGACCACGTCTTCCTGGACGAGGAGGGGCGCGGCACCTGGGAGCTGACCGGCCGGGACTTCATCGACTACCTGTCGTGGGGGCCGGTGGTGATCGTGGAGGTCACCTTCTCCGAGGAGGAGCCCGCCGAGGGTGAGCCGCGGGAGATCGTCCAGGTAACCGAGCTGTTCACCGACTAGGCCGGCGACAGGTTCACAGAAATCGGATCAGGGGTCCTGTGCGTCGGGCCGTCCGCCGCGCAGGACCCCCTTGATGCGGCGCAGCACCTCCGAGACGCGGCGTTCGGCGCCGTGCTCGGTGGGGCGGTAGTACTCGCGGCCCACCAGGCCCTCGGGGGCGTGCACCTGGGGGGCGACGCCGCCGGGGTGGTCGTGGGCGTAGAGGTAGCCCTTGCCGTGGCCCAGGTCCTTGGCGCCCTTGTAGTGGCCGTCGCGCAGGTGGAGCGGGACCGGGCCGGCGTGCCCGGCGCGGACGTCGGCGATGGCCTCCCCGATGGCGGTGATCACCGCGTTGGACTTGGGGGCCACGCTGATGTGGATGACGGCCTGGGCCAGGTTGATGCGCGCCTCGGGCATGCCGATGAGCTCGACGGCCTGGGCGGCGGCCACGGCGGTCTGGAGCGCGGTGGGGTCGGCCATGCCGACGTCCTCGCTGGCGTGCACGACGATGCGGCGGGCGATGAACCGGGGGTCCTCCCCCGCCTCGATCATGCGGGCCAGGTAGTGCAGGGCGGCGTCGGGGTCGCTGCCGCGCATGCTCTTGATGAACGCGCTGACGACGTCGTAGTGCTGGTCCCCGGAGCGGTCGTAGCGCACGGCGTGGCGGTCCACGGCCCGTTCGAGGTGGGCGGCGGTGATCTCGACCGGCTCGGCGGCGGGCGGTCCGGCCACCAGGGCGGCGGCCTCCAGGTAGGTGAGGGAGCGGCGGCCGTCGCCCCCGGCCAGCCGGACCAGGTCGTCGGCGGCCTCGGCGGTGAGCGTGTAGCGCCCGTCCAGGCCGCGTTCCTCGGTGAGCGCCCGCTGGAGCAGGACGTGCACGTCGGCGTCGTCCAGGGACTCCAGGGTGAGGAGCAGGGAGCGGGACAGCAGCGGGCCGACGACGGAGAAGAAGGGGTTCTCGGTGGTGGCGCCGATGAAGCTGACCCAGCGGTTCTCGACGGCGGGCAGCAGCGCGTCCTGCTGGGTCTTGTTGAAGCGGTGGACCTCGTCGACGAACAGCAGGGTGCGGGTGCCGTTCATGCCCATCCGGCGGCGGGCCTCCTCGACGACCGCGCGCACGTCCTTGACCCCGGCGTTGACCGCGGACAGTTCCACGAAGCGGCGCTTGGTGGCCTTGCTGACCACGGTGGCCAGGGTGGTCTTGCCCGTCCCGGGCGGGCCCCACAGGAACACGGACATGGGTGCGTCGTCCTCGACCAGGCGGCGCAGCGGGCTGCCCTGGCCCAGCAGGTGGCGCTGGCCCATCACCTCGTCGAGGGTGCTCGGCCGCATGCGCACGGCCAGCGGTTCCTGTCCCTTGGCCGCCTCGGCCCCGGCATCGTCGAACAGAGTTGCAGACACCCGTCCAGGGTAGGCGGTGGCGGCGACGTTCGCGGCCGGTACGGCGCGGCGACCCGCGGCATCTCAGGCGGCGGGGTGGCGCATCCGGGCGATGAGCAGGGCGATGTCGTCGCCGCGCCCGGCGGGGGCCATCTCGGCCAGCACGTGGGCGGCGCCCTCGGGGTCCTCGCAGTGCTCGGCCAGGGCGGCGCCGACCTTGTCCAGGCCGTCCTCCATGAGCACGTCGGTGCTCTCCACCAGCCCGTCGGTGCACAGCAGCAGGGTGGTGCCCGGGTCCAGGGTGCGGGTGGTGACGGGGTAGACCGTGTCGGGCATCACGCCCAGCGGCGGCCCGGTCTCGGGCCCCCACACCTCGTAGCCGTCGGCCCCGGCCAGGACGGCGGGCGGCTGCCCGGCCCAGGCGGCCTGCATGGCCCCGGTGGCCCGCTCCAGGACCAGGTAGCCGCAGGTGGCGAAGACGATCTCGCCGGTGTCGGTGAGCAGCCGGTTGGTCTCGCCCAGGACGACGCCGGGGTCGGACTGGTTGCTGGCGTAGGCGCGGAAGGCGGCGCGGATCTGGCCCATGGCGGCGGCCGCCTCCACACCGTGCCCCTGGACGTCGCCGACCAGCAGGCCGACCCGGCCCTCGGGCAGTTCGACGACGTCGTAGAAGTCGCCGCAGATGCGCCAGTCGGCCCGGGAGGGCAGGTACTTGGTGGCGATGTCCAGGTCGGGGAAGCTGGCGACCTGGCGGGGCAGCATGCGCCGCTGCACGGCGTCGGCCAGTTCCAGTTCCGCCTGCTGGGCCTTGATGCGCTGGAGCGCCTGGCCGGCCAGGCCGGCGAAGGTGAGCATGAGGGCGCGCTCGTCGCGGCTGGCGTGGTGGGGGCGGTCCCACACCATCTGCCAGACGCCCAGGGCGACCTTGCCGTCGCCGAAGATCGGCACGGTCGCCCAGGCCTGGGCCTTGGAGTCGTTGTGGCGCATGAGGTCGACGGCGGCGGGGAAGCGGCTGACGACCTCGGCGCGGCTCTCGAAGAAGCGGGGCTGGCGGTCCTGGACGACGGCGCCCATGGGGTAGTCGGTGTCGTAGGCGCTGCGGCCGTCGATGAGGGCGTTGTTGCCGTGGCCGCGGGCGCCGGGCGAGGTGCGCAGCACCCCGTCCTCGACGTACAGGGCCAGGGCCTTGAAGCCGCCGAAGATCGGCAGGAACTCCTCGTTGAGCAGGTCCATGACCTTGTCGACGGTGGTGGCCGAGACGAGCTTGGACGACAGCTCGGTGACCAGGCGCCCGTGCTCGGCCTCGGTGCGGCGGCGGTCGGCCAGGCGGCGCACCAGCTGGACGTGTTCGGTGACGTCGTCGACGATGCCGACGAGGCGGTCGGGCTCGCCCGGCACGAACCGGGCGCGCACGTGCAGGGACCGCTCGTCGCCCAGGCGGTCGAAGACCCGGAAGCGCTGCTCGTAGTCGCGTCCGGCGAAGGAGGCGGCCATGGCGTCGCGGACCCGGGCGATGTCGTCGGGGTGGACCCGTTCCAGGATGCGGTCCAGCTCGCGGTCCTCCCCGGCCAGCAGCGAGCCGAGCGGGGTGGGGCCGAACAGCTCGTGCAGCCGGCCGCTGCCCAGGTCCAGGCTCCACAGGACGGAGTCGGAGTTGTCGGTGCGCAGCTCGCCGATGACCCGCAGGTCGGTCTCCTCGGTGGACAGCACGTGCACGAGGACCACGGCGGAGCCGGCGTCCGCCGGCAGCACCTCGACCTCGGCCAGGCGGGCCGTCTTGGCGGTGACGGAGATCCGCAGGCGGCGGCGCGGCCGGCCGTTCGGGGAGGTGCGGTGGGCGAGGGACTCGTGGTGGAAGCGGGCGGCGCGGCCGTCGTCCCCGTCGAACAGGTCGAACCAGCGGCGGCCGGCCAGGTCGTCGGCCGCGCGGTCGACGAGGGCGCTGAAGGCGTGGTTGGCATGGCGGATCGAGCCGTCGGACGCGGTGAGCGCCATGGGCTCGGGCGCGCGAAGGAACGCCCCGGCGAGCGCGCCCTCCGAACCACCGCCTACAGCACGTTCTTCGTTCACGGACTCAATCCTCATGTCGTCTCGGACGTCACACCCGTGCCCGGGCACGGTCACCCCTGCGGACATTCCGATTCGGCTCATTCTAGTGTCGGGGGCGGGGCGGTCTCCGGGGAGCACCCGCGGGCGGCCGGCTCCGCCGCCCGTGCGCACCACCCGCGCGACCTCGTGCGATACGGGTCGGTGCGGGCCATCGGCATGGGGGTGTTCGGCGTACACCGGGCCACGGGCCGATAAGGACCGGTCCCGGGACACAAATCGTTACGCTCGCGTGACTCGATGGCGCAGAAGGCACTTCCCATCACCTTTTCCGCCCACCGATGCGACGAAGCCCCCGTCGTACCGTGCGGCCACTCCCGAGGACGCCGGTACCTGGTGGTGGGGAAGGGTGATTCGCCCCCAACCGTAGGGGATGTGAAGGCCGGGCGCATCCACAGGAGTCACACGAGGCCATGTTCGGCCAGGTTTTTCCGGGAAAGCCGAGGAATTCCATCCCATAGGTCACCTATGACCGTTTTGCGTGGCCACTGAAGCCCCAAAGGCCGACCGATCCGGACGGCAGATCCTAAAGTGGAAACGTGTCGGATATACCCCCTTCCGAAGACGCGTTGGCCGACTTCTGCGCCGATCCTCCGCGTTCGCGCAGGCTGCTGCGGGGGCCCGTGGGACGGGCGCGGCGCGACCTCGTGGAGCGGATCGTGGCCGCCGCCCGGGAGGGCGCACCGGTCGCGGACCTGCTCACCGAACCGGACCCGCCCCGGCCCGCCGGGGACGGGGGCCTCCCCCGACGCGGGCGCGCGCCGTGTACACCGAGGCCCTGAGCCGGCTGCGCCGGGAATCGGCCGCGCTCCCCGACGGCTCCCCGGAGCGGGCCGCCGCGGCCAGGGCGCTGGCCCACGCGCTGTTCGAGGCCTCCCCGCCGCTCGGGGGAGAGCTCCTGGACGAGGCGCCGGGGCTGGTCCGCGGCCTGGAACCCACCGGCGCCTTCGAGGACCTCTCCTGCTCCAGCGGTGGCGGTCCGCCGTCACCCACCGCGTCCGCGACATCGGCTGGGGCGCGGACTCGGTGTCCCTGGCGGAGTCCTCGCCCGCGCACTTCGCCTGCCGCACGGTCACCGATCCGGTCGACCCCGCCGTCGGCCACCTGCTGCTCCACGACGGGCCGCTGCGGCTGTCGGAGATCTCCCGGCTGGGCCTGACCGGCGCCGAGCTCGTGTACCTGTCGGCCTGCGGCACCATGCGCGGCGACCGGCGGACCGGCGGAGCGGCGAACAGACGATCCACCCGGCGGCGGCGCTCCAGCCGGCCGGGTACGGGCAGGCGGTGGGGACGCTGTGGGAGATCGGGGACGGGTTCGCGGCGGCCGCGGCCGCCGACTTCTACCGCGAGCCGGGCGCCGTCACCCTGCACAACGTGGTCCGCAGGATGCGGCACGGCCTGCCCGACCGGGCGGCGGCGTGGGCGTCGCTGGTCCACGCGGGGGCGTGAGGCGGTGACAGTGGCTGCACCGGATCTGGTCGGGACTACGCGCCTCGGGCCTCGGGTTCCCAGGAGTACGAGTAACCGTCGGCACGTTGCAGAAGCCGAACACGATGATGGCTCACCGAGCCCACGAAGGCGTGTTCGGACCGAAGACTGAACCGCCCGGTGGTACGAACCGCCACTCGGCCGACATGGGTACCGACGTTCGCGCCCCGGGGAATGACCGCCCGGACGAGATCCCCCGTGGTGAAGCCGAAGAAGCGCTTTCTCCGGGGCAGGAGCAAGCGCGGAAACCCGTACCTGTCACTGCGCGTACGGCAGTGGGTGCCCCGCCCGGTACACCCGGCGGCCAACACCCTGGACACGACCTCCGTGACCGTATCGACCTCACCGACCACCAGGGCGTCCAGAGTGTGCGACTTGGCGACCCCTGTACGGGCACGGTTCCATCTCGTACGTCCGCCCGTCGCCGTGCTGGCGGGCACCCGGCGTGCGACCTCTCGCAACAGGGCCCTGCGCACGGACTGCACCGCCGCCGCGTCCCGGAGGGACGGTTTCAGACCCGAGAGAATTCTCTTGAGCAGCCGGGGACGATTGCGGAGGAAGTCCTCCACGCGGCTCGCGCCCTTCGCCTGGTTGCAGGGTTCGCAGGCGATCGTCAGGTTGTCCGGTCGATCCGAGCCGCCGCGCGAGCGCGGTCTGATGTGTTCGACAGCGAGCGGGACCCCTCGCCCGCCGCAGTACGCGCAACGGCGGTCCCACACATGGAGGAGGTACTCCCGGATCTCGTAACCGCGGAGGGTGCCCTGCTGGTATTCCCGCCCCGACAGGGCCCGCCCCTCCGACAGGACGTGGGTGTCGAAGAGGTTCTCCTCAACGTGTGCGGCGTGTACGGGCGCCCACCGGGTCATCCGTTCCACCCAGGAGAGCGTAGTGACCACCCGGTGCCCCAGGCTCGGCGGCAGCCAGCCTTTGCGCCTGGCGCGATTGGAGAAACGGGGAGCGCGATAACGCAGGTTGCGGAACCTCCGGCTGCGCCGGTAGGAGGAGCGCTGTTCCATTTTCTGCCGGATACGGGTTCCCCGGTGGTCGAGGCGCAGCCCGAAACGGCCGCGCCGCTCACCGGAGCGGGAGGTGAACACCATGATGCCCGTATGCCTGGACCCCGGGTCGATTCCCAGTTCCACTCCGTCCACCTGAGATCGGGAGGCAAGGCGGTCCTTCAACCGGATGACGAAAGGGGTGTGACGGTGGACAACAGCGCGCCCCTTTGCCAGGAGCTTTCTCGCCCTGGCCGGAGGGCAGGGCTGAAGCGGAGTCCCGTGTGCGTCGAGCACGAACACATAGGGATGCACCTCACGGTGCGCCTCCCCGGCCCTTTCGGGCGCGGGGGTGACGCCGGGGCCGCCGGGTGCGGCAGCCACGGTCTCACCTCGCACATGTCCCGTACCGGCTGCCGCGTCGCGGCCTCCGCATCCCGTTTCGTCCCCGGCCGCGGGGTTGTCTGCTGATGCGGATTCCAGAGCGGGCCGCTGGTGAAGCACGGCCCGGTGGGTCTTCCCACCTGTACGGAACGTAGCCAATCGGGTCACCCTCCCATCAGATCGGCTGGTGCTGGCAACGGCGGATACCGTCCACCTCCACGGTGGGGATCACCGTCCTCACGGACGGTCGGCCCCGCTGCGCACGGAGTCTCGATGCGCCCCGGGTGCTCAGGCGGATTCGATGCTGAAAACCCCGGTGCTGCGGTTGAGTACCGCTGCACCGCTCCACAGGAGCATTTCCTCGCGGAAGCAGCATCCCTCGTCGCCGTCGGGGCCGAGTTCGACGTGGACGCCGCTGTACAGTCCGAGCTCGAAACCGCGGGAGAGTTCGTCGATCATCCAGCGGTACAACGAGTCCCCGTCGGGGAGATCCCTGTCGAACCGGTGGACGGCCAGGGTCGGGAAAGCAGGAGCGGCGCCCGGCGTGGAAGAGGTACGTACGGCATGGAGCAGGAAGGCGTTCATGCGCGATCACTCCTCACGGAAAAGATCCAGAACTCAACAATAACATGGAATATTCCAGATGCTGTAAGATTCCATAAGAAGGAATCTTCCATAAGATCGACATTTGGGACATCCAACATGGCGCAGCCCAATATCCGCCGCCATCGGCTCGGCCGGAAACTCGCAGAACTTCGCAAAAAGGCCGGATTCACCCAGGCCCAGGCCGTGGAACACCTGGGAACCCTCCAGGCGTCCCTGGCCCGCTACGAACGGGGCGACCGCACCCCGCGACGTACGACCATGCAGCAGCTCTTCGAGCTGTACGGGGTCGACACCGAGGAACGTGAGGAGGTGATGGCCCTCTACCGGCTCGCCGAGCAACCGAGCTGGTGGTACCCCTACCGGGACCTTCTCCGCCCCGAGTACGCGGCACTGCTCGATCTGGAGGTTGACGCCGCCGAGATCCGGACCTACCAGGTGGTGGTTCCGGGCCTCTTCCAGACTCCCGAGTACGCTCGCCAGATCCTCCTGTACGGCCCGCAGGAGATCGACGACGAAGAGGTGGAACGCCGTCTGGAGCTGAGGCTCGCCCGCAGGCAGATCCTGAGCGGGGAGGACAGCCCGCGTCTGCTCGCCCTCATGGACGAGGGGGCACTACGCCGGGTCGTCGGCAACAAGCGGGTGATGCGCGAACAGGTCCGGCACCTGATCGACTCCTCCGCACGGGCACAGGTGTCGATACAGATCGTGCCCTTCAGTGCCGGCGCCCACCCGGCCGCCGTCGGCGGACTCACACTGCTGGACTGCGACGACCGCCGGGTGGTCTATGTCGACACCACCGTCGGAGAACTTTTTCTGGACAAGTCCACCGAGGTCACCACGGCCGCGCGGGTCTTCGAGAGCCTGCTGGGCTTCGCGCTCAGTGTGAAAGAATCCCGTGAGCTGATGGAGAAGTACGCCGAGGAGTACGCGTGAGGATCAAGTCGAGCTTCAGCAGCCAGCAAGGGGAATGTGTGGAGGTCGAGCAGGTCGGCGACGAGTTCCATGTGACGGACAGCAAGCACCCCGAACGCCACGCGCACGTCTACACCCGCGGCGAGTGGCGTGCCTTCCTCCAGGGCGTTCGCGACGGAGAGTTCGACTTCGACGTCTTCACCGCGGAAACCGCGCAGAGCTGAGGGCCGACCGCCGGTGGCGGGGGTGCCCCTCTGCGGCGCATCACCCCCGCCCCGTCACCTCACAGCGATGTAGACCGCGAAGTTGTACCAGCGGAAGACCTCGTCCACTCGGGTGAAACCGGCTTTGGACAGGGCTTCCCGGTTCTCGGAGACCCGGTACGGGACCAGGACGTTCTCCAGTGATTCGCGCTTTCTGGCGATCTCGCTACGGGAGTACCCGCTGCGTTCCTTGTGGTCGTGGTAAAGGTCGATGTAGAGGCGGGCGAGCCCGGGATCGTCTCCGAGGACCTTCTCCCCCAGGATCAGCGCTCCCCCCGGCTCCAGCGAGTCATGGATCTTCGCCAGAACGGCGTCCCGCTGCGGGGGCCGCACGAACTGGAGCGTGAACAGCATGATCACCACCCGTGCTTCGGGAAGCCCGGGAATGTCCTCGATCGGGGTTTCCATGAGGTCGAAGCGGTGGCCGAACCCCGCGGCCCGCACTTTGGCCTGGCAGTGCTCACGCATAGCGGGCGAGGGTTCGACCCCGATGAACCGTGTCCCCGATGCCGCGTCCACCTGCTCCATGAGGTGCATGAGCGTGTTACCGGTGGAGCAGCCGATGTCGTAAACGCTGCCATTACCACTGAGAAAACGCAGCGCCAGCTCGACCGTCATGCGCTGGATCTCCGTGTAGAGCGGGACGCTGCGGCCCACCATGTCGTCGAAGACACTCGCCACGGTCTCGTCGAAGACGAAATCGCCCACCGGCGCCGACGCCGCGAAGACCTCGTCACGCATCGGCGGCCCGTTCCACAACGATGACGACGAAGTAGGGGATGCGGCTGGACTTGTCGAAGAGGACCGGAAGCCGTTCCCGCACCTCGGCGTCCGGCTCCGGTTCCAGCACCCTGCGGACGAGCATTCCCTGGCTCAGCAGTTCCTCGAAATACCGCGACAGAGTCCGGTGGTAGGTTTTGACCCCGCGCAGCCGGACATCCCCTCTGTGGTCCTCACGGCTCTTCACGCACTCGCCTTCGAGGAAATAATCGTCCACGACATAGTGCCGGTACTCCCACCCGTGCGGTCCCGGCACCTTGTACCAGCCTCCCCGGTCCTTCACCGGATGGGGAAGGGACAAGACCAGGTGGCCGCCAGGGCGGACGGATGACCGGAGGAGATGTACGGCCTCCCGCAGGTCAGCGATGTGGTCGAGAACGTTGAGGCAGTAGACAACGTCGTAACGGCCCTGGACCTCGTCCAGAGCCTCCAGGCCCCGCGGAATGACCCGCACCCGATCACCGTGCCCTTCGACACGCTGTCGGAGGAGATCGGCCATCCGCCGGTCCGGCTCGTAGGCATCGACGCGGGCGCCCAGATCGGCAAGCCGGTCCGACAACTGTCCGGCACCCGCACCCACGTCGGCCACCGACCTTCCCCGCACCGGCTCGATCAGGGTCGGCACGAGCGGGTCGAGCAGAAGCGCGTTGAAAGAGCGTTCCTCCCGCTCCTGCGCGTACTGGTCGGCGATACCCTCCCACGCGACGTCCCGATCCTGCGCGGGCTTGCCGCACACGGAGCAGTCACCCATCGCGGTGAACTCCTCCCAGACCGGATCATAGGTCCGAGAGTCGATGAGCAGGCGTTTGCCCAGGGTCGCCACCGGAAGACCGAGCGCCCAACGAAGCGCCTCGTTCGCCTGGGCGGCCGCCACGAACGCGTTGAGCGGGCCGAAGCTCGGAGCCTGCCAGTGCGGGTTGAGTTCGCGGGACGGATCGACCGTGGTCGTGCTCGGCCCCCGTGCCCCGTTCGTTTCGGGGAGGCTCTCGGCCTCCTCCCGAATGCAGGAGAAGCAGGGAGTCCTGGGCGGGAGGAGCAGGGGGCCGATACTGCCGTGGCCTTCGATGTACCCCGAGGCGCTGAAAGGTATGTTCGCCGCCTCACAGGCCCGGCTGGCCCAGAGATGCACGTCTGCCGGACGGTCTGCGGACAGCAGGACGATATCGGAGTGCGCGGCCACACGCTCCGCCAACGCCGGAGAGGCGAACGGCTCCGGAATGGCGATGATGTCCAGATCCGAGCGGAGGGCGGTCAGGCGCGCAGCGGCGACGTCCACCTTCCGCTCGCCTACATCCCCCTCGGCGAAAAGGGTCTGCCGCGTGAGATTGGAAAGCTCCACCCGGTCGCCGTCGGATATGACCAGGCGTCCCACTCCGGCGGCGGCGAGGTGCAGAGCCAGGTGAGTGCCGATGCCGCCCATGCCGATCAGCCCCACGGTGAGCCCGACGAGGCGTTCCTGTGCTCCCTCGTCAACACCCATGAGCTGATAGAAGAGGCCGTGGCGGTCGTACCGGCCACGGCCTTCGGGAGCGGGAACGAGAATACGGGCGTCTTCCAGGTCCGCGATGAGCGTCTCGGATTCGGCTCGTGACCACCCCGACAGCTCGGCCGCCACCCCTACCAGTCGTTCACGGTCCGCCGGTTCGGCACACTCCCTGAGCAGGGAGGGTAGGAACTCAGGAGTTTCATCCACATGCACGGCCACCGGGGGAAGTGTCCCCAGCCGGAGGCCGCCGTCGGTTTCGCGAATCGAGAGGTAGGGGGGCAGCCAGAGTTTCATCTACTTCCTTTGCTCTCCCGGGGGGAGGACCGACCGGACGTGGACGTCGCGCAGTTGCTTATCGGAGACAACGGAGGGCGCGCCCATCATCAGGTCCTGGGCGTTCTGGTTGAGCGGGAACGCGATGGTCTCGCGGATGTTGGGCTCGTCGGCCAGGAGCATGACGATGCGGTCCACACCCGGGGCGATGCCGCCGTGCGGCGGGGCGCCGAACTTCAGGGCCTTGAGCATGCCGCCGAACTCGGACTCGACGGCGTCCTTGTCGTACCCGGCGATCTCGAAGGCCTTGTACATGATCTCGGGCGAGTGGTTCCGGATCGCGCCCGAGGACAGCTCCACACCGTTGCAGACGATGTCGTACTGCCAGGCGAGGATGTCCAGCGGGTCCTGGGTCTCCAGGGCCTCCAGGCCGCCCTGCGGCATCGAGAACGGGTTGTGGCTGAACTCGATCGTGCCCTCGTCCGAGCGCTCGAACATCGGGAAGTCCACAATCCAGCAGAACCGGTAGACCTTCTCCTCGAAGTGCCCGGCACGCTTGCCCGCCTCGACCCGGACCGGGGCCATGATGCGGTTGATCTCCGCCTCGTCCTCGCTCGCGCAGAAGAACAGGCCGTATCCCGGACCGGCGCCCAGAGCGGACAGCAGCTCGTCGGAGACCTCCGTGACGAACTTGGCGATGGGTCCGGTCAGCTCGCCGTTCTCCCCGACCTTCAGCCAGGCCAGGCCCTTGGCTCCCTGCTCGACCGCGAAGTCGCCGATGCCGTCGAAGAACTTGCGCGGCTGACCGCCGACCTCGGGCACCGCCAGGGCACGCACCTTCTTGCCCGCGAAGGCCCGGAAGTCGGTCTTGCCGAACAGCTCGGTGACGTCCTGCATCTTCATCGGCACCCGCAGGTCCGGCTTGTCCGTGCCGTACCACTGGAGAGCGTCCCGGTAGGCGATACGCGGGTACGGGGAGGTGATCTCCCAGCCCTGGGAGAACTCGCGGAAGACGTCGGTCATGACCTTCTCGATGACCTCGAAGACGTCCTCCTGCTCGACGAAGCTCATCTCGACGTCGAGCTGGTAGAACTCGCCCGGCGAGCGGTCGGCTCGGCTGTCCTCGTCGCGGAAGCAGGGCGCGATCTGGAAGTAGCGGTCGAACCCGGCGATCATCAGCAGCTGCTTGAACTGCTGCGGCGCCTGCGGCAGGGCGAAGAACCTGCCCGGGTGCAGGCGGGAGGGCACCAGGAAGTCGCGGGCGCCCTCGGGGCTGGAGCTGGTGAGGATCGGGGTCTGGAACTCGTTGAAGCCCAGCTCCGTCATCTTCTGGCGGATCGAGGCGATCACCCGTGAGCGCAGCATGATGTTCTCGTGCATCCGCTCCCGGCGCAGGTCCAGGAAGCGGTAGGTGAGGCGGCGCTCCTCGGAGGTGTTGTCCTCCGGGAAGACGGTGAGCGGAAGCTCCTCGGTGGTGCCGAGCACCTCCAGTTCGGCGGCGTCGATCTCGATCTCGCCGGTGGGCAGGTTCGGGTTGACGTTCTCGCTGCTGCGGGCCGTCACCTCACCGGAGACACGGATGACCGTCTCCTTGGAGATACGACTGAGCTGCTCGAACACCGGGGATTCAGGGCGGGCCGTGAGCTGGGTGATGCCGTAGTGGTCACGCAGGTCGACGAAGAGCAGACCGCCCAGATCGCGGCGGTTGTGCACCCAACCGGACAGGTTGACCTGCTCTCCGACATGCTCCTTGCGGAGCTGACCACACGTATGAGTCCTGTAACGATGCATGAGTTACCAAGTCCACTAGCTACACGGCTGGGTGAGGGCGCCGGGAGACCGATTCAGGTCCCGGACGAGGGCACTGCATGGCCCTGAACATCTGGAATCCTACCGGCAACACCACCACCCGGCCTCCTGATTGCGGCCTCGGCGAACCCCCGGCGGACGGGGGCCCGCCTCCGTGTCCGCTAGTTGGCGACGACGGTGGTGCTGCCCTTGACCTTGCGGACGGGCGTCATGGTGATGCGCCTCATGGACCACTCCTCTGGTTCGGTCGAGCCGCCGCAGCAGGCGACACGGTCAAGTTACGCCGAGTAGGCGGACTATTCCAGGGAGCGGCAGGAAACCACATCTCCGACGATAGGTTCCGGGTCAACCGGCGATATCGCGCAGGTACGGATTGGTGGCGCGCTCGCGGCCCACGGTGGTGGCCGGGCCGTGGCCCGGCAGGACGCGGGTGTCGTCGTGG